>CAYQYH010000001.1:0-4247 GCA_964421735.1 uncultured Candidatus Saccharibacteria bacterium
AAAGCCCAAAGATGTAGGGGAGAGTCTAAGTAAAGAAGAAAATCTGTTTTTGTTATGTAGTTATTGGTCATTTGTGTTTCTATTTTATATTAAATTGGAAATGTTTACATGTGAGTGAGATTTGTAGTATACTTATTTCAATCACGAGGGAGAATACGACCCTGTACCTATGTGGTACTGAGCGACGCCTCCCACTTATTTTCTTTCCAGCTTCTTTTTTTCTCGGTACAGAAATACTTTGTACTTATGGAACCTTTTAAGGAGGCTAGATTCTGAGTATTTGTTTGGAATGAGGATATTTTTTAGTTTATCTTCTTTCTCTAGGAAATCGTATAAACAGTAGAAGTCACCATCCCCGGAAACAAAAACAGATTTGTCATATTCGTCGTATTTTAATCTGGCGGCATTTAGTACTATTTCGGCATCGACATTTCCCTTTACTTTCCCATATCTATCTTTCACTGTAGGTTTGAATATTATGTCATACCCAAATCTTCTGAAAGCTTGATACATTGATTGGTTACTGTGAATATATCCGATAAATAGAAAGGCTTTTTTGACTCTAAATTTGTTTGTGAGATACTTTCTAAAGTAGTTCATATCTATTTTCCAGCCTTCATATAGGAGTTTCCCTTTTCTAAAAATGTCTTTACTTGTACCAAGGTTAAGGTTTTGGCTGTCTATGAAAGCATATGTGATTTCATTTCTCTTGTCCTTTCCGTGAGATCTCCTTTTGGGCTTCTTTGGTCCTGGTTTTGTCATGCATACATTTTACGTTGCGATTATTAAATTATTATTAAATCTTTGAGTATTTAAAACCTTCTTAATTCTTACTTATTATTGAGGTCTGCTTTTTGACAATGTATACCTAGGAGTATATAATGTAATATCAATATTATATTATAACAAAGGCATTTATGAACAAAATAGGTGATGAATTAATAACGAAGTTAGTAGACGAAAAAGATTATCTCCCAAGTAGTAAAACATTCTTAATTTCTCTGTACATAGACACATACGGTGTACCAAGGTCAGACGTTTACACAGTACTGAACTCTTACCTTAAAAAAGGTTTTTCTAAAGTAAAGGAATTAAAGAAAAAACATTTAAAAAAAGATGAGGTACAAGAAGATATTGAGAGAGAGTTAGATATCATGGAGTCGTTTAATAGGGGGGTTGGAATATTTGCGAAGTTTTCTTTGGAAGATAAGAAAACAGAGATTAAAATATTTGACAGTCCTGTACAGTTTACAAACGATGTGTTTGTAGGGAAAGTGTACAAAGTAGACCAACTAGTTTGGGCTTCAAACTTAATTACTACTTCTTTGGTTATTAATCTAGAGAGGAAGGAAGCTTCAATAAACGAATTAAGAGATGACATATTTAGTGAGGCTGAGGCTTTCAAGAATAAATATATTGATCCTGAGGCTAGGGAGTACCAGGAGAAATTTAGCCCAACTGTACATGACAAGGTACTTTATGGTACCGGGGATATTGGTACACAAAGAGAAGAGAAGGAGGATAATAGAAGATTCTTTATGGATGTATACGAAGCTTTTAAGGAAAGGTTTGAAGATTTGTCTGAATATGAGTACGTTGTTCTGTTTCACTCTGACACATATGATCCTCTAGCAGAGGAGATGAAGGAAACAATTACCAATGACTATGATGTTGAACCTATTTTTAAATCTGTACAGCCGGATGAAATAGAGAATTTGGAGGAAGAATCTAAAGAATTAATTCGAGGTTTAAAAAAGGATTCTAAGGTAGAGCATTTAGAAATATCTAAGTCTGTACCAGATCGTTATGCTAAGGGTTTTAAAGAAGTGGCAGATGCATCTCGTTTTAGAAAGATAGATACAATTTATGTGAAGAAGGGAGTTAAGAAGTCTGGTTATATAGCTAATGATAATTTGATATATACCTACCCTGTAAAAGATTCTGAAAAAGTTAAGGATATTTCCCCTTGGTTGTTTAAGAATGTATTAGAAAATAGTGGTCAGTTGTATGTATTTGAAGATGATGTTAAGGAATTAAAGAAGCCAATATCTGGAAGGTTGAGGTTTTAGTTTTTCAACAATAGCTACTAATTCTTTCCTGTACTCCCAAACCCACCCCTATCTTCATTCCCTAAATTACCTACTTCTTGTACTTCTACATTTGCAACAGGTAGTATTAACATCTGACAACATCTAGTACCTCTCTCAATTTTTACAATCTCTTTAGTAAAGTTTAAGGCAGGAAACATGTATTCGTCATTATCTCCACAGTAGTCATGGTCTCCAACACCTATACCGTTTATACAGGTAATACCTAGTTTGTAGGTAGAGCTTCTGTTTGCTAAGAGGATGAAATAGCCTTTGGGTATTTCAATTGCAATATTGAGTGGGATTAATTTAACCTCTTCCGGTTTAATGGTGGTATTCTCTCTAGCGTAAAGGTCTAGTGCTACAGCACCCTTACTTTTGTATTCTGGTAGGGGTAGGGTTTTGTCAAATCTTTTTATTTTTATATTCATCCTAATTTAGAGTTTAACAGATATTCTTTAAAGTAAACAAGGGTATTAATTTATGTAATATGTTTGTAAGGAATAATTGGGATAATGTTTGGAATATAGTTTGCTGTTAATATGTAATGAAGTGTCCGGTAAAATCGGACGGTTGAAAATAATTCTACCAGGTACTCTGTTATAATATCTACATATGACAAAAATAAAAACCAAACAAAAGAAACAAGACGAAACAGTATATGCCTTCATAGACGCTCAAAACGTTACATACGGTGTAAGTGCAACTCACTGGAAGTTAGATTGGGGTAAATTTAGACTATTTCTTAGAAATAAATATGGTATTAGTAAAGCTTTCTTGTTTATTGGATACATAGAGAGTAATGCAGATTTATATAAAAGATTACAAGAACAAGGTTTCATTCTCATATTCAAAAACGTACTAGAAATACAAGACGGAGATTCTGTTACATACAAAGGTAATGTAGATGCGGAGTTAGTACTACATGCCATGGTAGAGTATCCTAACTATGATAAAGCAGTAATAGTAACAGGTGATGGGGATTTCTTCTGTCTAATAGAGTACCTAGAAGAAAATGACAAACTAAAGAAAATAGTTACACCTAACAGGAGATACTCATCCTTACTTAGAAAGTTTAGTAGCTATATCGTAGATTTGTACACACTAAGGGGAAAGTTGAAATATACAGGGAAGAAAAAGAAGAAGGAAGAAGATAAAAAACACAAAGAGGAGCATTCCCGCGGCAAACAAGGTTAGCCTTTGGTAGTCTCCTCATCGTGATGTCTTATTATATCATAGTTAGGCAGAGATCAAGAGTAGGGGAGTGCTCTCCTCTATTTAGAGTTATCTTTTAGTTTCTACCTTCGATCCTACAGATATTGCATTACCCTCTATTAGGGCTTTTGAAACTTTCTCCAACACTGTAGAGATATCTCTCTGATATTGACTCTGAGATATTCCCATCTTATTAGCAGCTTGTTGCTGATCTAGCTTTTCAATATATCGAAGCCTTAGAGTTTCTAATTCCTCATCTGAGATATTTACTTCCTCTAAACTAGAAAGTGGTATACCTCTAGGTTTAAAATATATCTCATCAAAATCAAATCTTACTCTTCGTCTATTTCTTCTTCTCATATCATTAGCTATGAAATTTTACTTCTTACAAGCAGTATGTACCCTTTAAAGGTGTTCCACATTTAGAACACTTCATCTGTGTACAAGGAACTCCTCTAGGATTAGATTCCTTATTCCCACAATTAGGGCAGGTACACTCTTTAGTCCCGCTTTGTCTTCTACCAACAGCGTTTCTCCCTCTAGGAGTACCTCTGCCAGCACCTCTAACAGGACCTTGTCCTAATGGACCTCTTCCGTCTAAGTTAGGCATAATATTTTTATTAATAATTTAAATAGGGTATTAACCCATAACTAAGTATAGTACAAATTCTATTCTGGGTCAATACCCATAATGGGGGAAGGAATAATCTAGAGAATAGGTTGGTTTCCTAGGAATTTCTTAAGGTTAGTCCAAAAGGTACGATTACAAGAGTCCAAAGAAAAGCAAATAATGGTTTTAATTCTCCACCAGCATTTCCAGTTAAGTTAGAAAAGATGTATACAATCAGAGAATAACCGAGATATGTTAATCCTAAGATTATTAAGGTTGTACCTAAAGCTCTATTCTTTTTAAAAGGTTTCTGTTTAATATATCTAATACCTATG
>CAYQYH010000002.1:0-5613 GCA_964421735.1 uncultured Candidatus Saccharibacteria bacterium
AGGGTTCTTAGTTGAGTTTACCGGTACGACTTTGTAAATAAGTCGGGTGAGATCTCCCACAGTTTTGATATCAGAAATGTTTTTCTTTATTTCTCGAGCTATTGGTTTAGAGTATCTTTCTTCTCCATACATTCTAAACATCTTTGCAAGTTTGCTTTCCGGGAGTGCATGTAGTAAGTCAAAAGCTGTGACTCCTAGTTCTTGGTCCATTCTCATGTCCAAAACTTCCTCATCTTCTTGGTAGCTAAAACCTCTGTTTTCTGAAGCTTCTATCTGTCTTGAAGAAAGGCCCAGGTCCATTAGTATACCCATTGGCTTTCTTTCTAGATTCTTTGTGAGATCTTGAATGTTCTTGAAGTTTCCTTTCTTTATGATCCAATTGTCTTGTTTGACTTCTTCTTTGTAATATTCTTTGACAAAATCAATAGCATTTTGGTCATGGTCTAGACTGAGGAGCAGTCCTTTTGAAGAGAGCTTTTTAAGTATTTCTATACTATGTCCGCCATCCCCAAGTGTACAGTCTATGTAAAACTTGTCAGGGTCAATATTGAGTGCTTCTAGACTCTCTTTTAGGAGTACGGGGGTGTGAATTTTATGCATTTTTCTTGTTACTCATTTTACTAATCTCTTGAGCTATTTCTTCTCCGTGTTCTTTTAGGTATTGTAATCTTTTATTCCATTTCTCTTTGTCCCAAATCTCTATCCAATTAACCAGTCCTATGAAAACCACTTCTTCTTTTATCTGTGCGTGTTCTAATAATGTCTCTGGGATTACAAATCTTCCTTGAGGGTCAAGATCTATTTCTTTTGCACCTCCTACCAAGAACCTACTTGTATCTCTGATATCTTTATTTATAAAAGAGCCATTCACTACTTCCTTTGCTACTGTTTTCCATAACTTTTCGTTTACTACTATCAGCGCTTGTTCATACCCTCTTGTCAGAATTAGGTTCTCACCTAATTGGTCTCTAAACTTTTTTGGAAGTGATACTCTTTTCTTTTTTCCTAGTTTACTTTTGTATTCTCCTATTAACATGTTTTTACTATATCATCTTTCACCACTCTTTACCACTTCGTACCACTAATCTAACATTGTAGTCGGTTTAGGTCAAGTAAATATAACTACAGGCTCAAATATAATTCTCTAGGGTATAATATTATGTTGTTAATATATGAAAACAGTAAAATTGAGTAGAAAAATAGCTCATGGTCCGATAGCGATTAATTATTGCATTGCAAATATTATTAATTCGATTTTAGTCTAGGCTTTGCCTATGATTTTGTTTCTAGAACCAGATTTGTTTCCAAAAAGGAATGCTATAGGGCTTTAAGGCAAAGCCTTAAGGTGGTATATTAAAGAATGAAGGTAAATTTGAAAGATATTAAAAAGAGGTTTCCGGAATTTGATATTAGGAATTATAGAGAGGATGTTTTCTTTACTGGGTTTAGTCATGATTCTAGAACTATTAGGGAAAACGAGATCTTTATCCCAATAGTAGGAGAAAATTACAATGGGCATGATTTTATCTTAGAGGCCTTTGAGGGTGGTGCTTCTGTAGCTATGTGTGAGAAAGGAAGGTATGAGAAGGACTCTATGGATATTAATGAACCTGTAATTTTGGTGGACAGTATTGAGGAAGGTTTAATGAAGACTTTAAATTACGCTGTTTCCCATATTACCTCCCCTGTTGTTGCTATAACAGGCAGTACAGGAAAGACTACTACCAAACAAATGCTTGTGACTATATTAAAAAGAGAAATGAAGGTTTTGTACGGAGATAAGTCAAATACTGTTTGGGGTAATGCTGTCATATTAAGCGAATATGATGATCATGATGTAATAGTTTTAGAGTGTGGTATGGATAGAAAAGGAGAGATAGCATGGCATGTTAACTCTGTAGATCCAGACTTAGGAATTTTATTAAATGTAGGTCATGTACATGGTGAAAAAGTTGGAGGTATAGAGGATATATATAGAGAGAAGAAAGATCTTGCAGATTACATGGAGAGAACAGGAAAGCCATTGGTGTTAAATATAGATGATGACAGATTAATTAGAATTAAGAAAGGATACAGGGAGGATACTGAGATAATTACTTTTGGAGAAAATGAGGAGGCAGATTTTAGAATTGCAAATGTAAAGGTAGATGCTTTGGGTACACATTTTTCATTGAAATATTACGATAACACAATGGCTGTTAATCTTAAGGTGTTTGGGCAAGGGTATGTTTATAATGCTATGGCTGCAATCATTGCAGCTAATAGGTTGGGAGTGGCAATAGATAACTGTATTTCAGGGGTTGAATTGTTTGAGAGTAGTGAGGGTAGATTTGAGACTTTGGAGTACAAAAATAAAGTAATAATTGTAAATGACGCATATAATGCTAATCCGACTTCTATGGATATGTCTTTGAAAACTTTTGATCGTCTTTATGGAGGAGCAGATTTTTATAAGATTGTGGTGTTAGGAGATATGAGAGAGTTAGGAGAGGTTTCGGCGGAAAAGCATAAGGAATTAGGTAAAAAGGTTAAAGACTTCGACTTTGACGAGGTATATTATGTCGGAGAGATGTTTGAGGAGTTTAGTGTTGGAGAGAATTTGGAATCTGCAGATGAAGTAGCTGCTATGTTAAATATAAAGCTTGAATCTTTAGAAGGTAGGAAGGTAGCAATATTGTTGAAAGGGAGTCATAGTATTCGTCTGTACTTAGTTCCAGATTTTCTAAAGAAGTTGGGGAGTATTTAGTTTCTAACTAACATCTCTTTGTGTTTTTAATCAATCCACTTTAGATCTGCACCTAATTTGTTTAGATTTTCTACAAAGTTAGGATGTGCTCTTTTTATACTGTCTGCATTTCGGATAGTACTCTTACCTTCTGTAGTTAGAGCTATCATCATAAGTGCAACTGTAACACGTATAATATTAGGGGAATCAACGGTTGTTGCTTTTAGGGGTTTGTTCCCATACACAATTATTCTGTGTGGGTCACACATTACAATATGTGCTCCGAATTTAATCATCTCTGGTATCCAGAAGAATCCTCCTTCGTAGAGTTTGTTCCAAAACATCATTGATCCTTCAGATTTTACAGCGAGTGCTATCATTAAAGGTATTAGATCTGCAGGGAAATATGGCCAAGGAGCAGCTTCTAATTTTTGTAACAAATTTTTGGTATATGGTTGTATTATTCTTAGTTTCTCTTCTTGTTTAACTATTGCTGTTTCTCCCTCGTACTCTATTTTAACATTAAATTTTTCAAAGGCTTTCTGTATTAATGGGAAGTGTTCAGGTTCAGCATTGTTTACTCTTATCTCTCCCTTTGTCATAGCTCCGAGGGCTAAGAGGGTTGTAATTTCATGATGATCGGAGCTAATTGTAAATTCAGTTGCATGTAATTTATCTACGCCAGTAATTGTAATTTTAGAAGTACCTATTCCTTGGATGTCTGCGCCCATAGATGATAAGAGTTCGCAAAGATCCTGTACATGAGGTTCTGATGCCGCATTAACCATTGTTGATTTGCCTTGTGCTGTTACCGCAGCCATTATGAAGTTTTCTGTGGTAGTTACACTCATGTAATCTTGCCAAAGAAATCCCCCCTTTAGTCCTTCTTTTGCATCTATTTTTATGCTCCCATTGGTACTAACTTTTGCTCCTAGTTCTTTTAATACTTCTAGATGGGGATCTAGTTCTCTTATTCCTAGAGTACAACCCCCTATTTCTTCTTTTACCTCTATCTCACCTATTCTTGCAAGTAGTGGGCCAAGTAATAGTATTGCCCCTCTCATTCCAAGTGGAAAACCTTGGTCTCCAAAGGAATTTTTAAAATTAGAGTTGTTTATTGTTATGGTAGAGACTTTTTTATCCCATTCTATTTGGGAGCCAAGAGAGATCATTAATTCAACCAGTTTGTTGACATCTGTGAGATCAGGGAAATTCCTAAGGGTAATGGTTTCATCTGTAAGTAATGTAGCGCACAAAGCTGGGAGCGCGGAGTTTTTGTTTCCTGCAGGCGTTAACTCTCCCTGTAGCTTGTTTCCTCCTTTTACTAGTAAGTGGGACATATCTGGTTATTTGTTAAAAATTTATTTTAAATTCCTATCTCTTCTAGAATTAATTTGCGAGCATTTTTCAAGAAGATCTTGTCAATCTCCTGCTCGTTATATTTTTTTTCTTTCTCATAGAATTTTCGTATTTTTAGAACAAGGTTTTCAGGAATGAGTTCTCCCTCAGGAAGGACTTCAGCTAAACCAAGGGTCTTTAATGTTTGGGCATTTTTCTCTTGTTCATTATGTGTAACCCAGGGTATTGGGATAAAGATAGAGGGGATTTTGAGGATTCCCATTTCATAAACGGTATTTGCACCTGCACGTCCAACGAAGAGGTCTATATTGTTCAGGAGAAATCCTATTTCTTTGTTTCCCACATATTTTACAGGATGAAAGCGATCTTTTAAATTTGGGCTTAATTTCTTTTTTTCTTTTAGTAACAATTGGTAATCTTTGTATTCTTGGTTGTCTCCTGTTTGTAGGATTATTTGAAAATCCTGAAGGATAGATGTAAGGCAATTCTTAATGGTGGAATTAATGATGTGGGAACCTAAACTTCCGCCAGAGATGTATATAATTGGGTATTCTTCTTGCATTTCTAGCATCTTTTTAAGTGGTTGTATTATTGGTCCTTGTCCGCTTTTTTCAAAGATTTCGTCTCTTACTAAATTTCCGGTATGTATAGTTTTGCCTTCGGGGAAATATTTTCTAGAAGCGGGAAAGGTTATGAATATTTTTTCGGCATATTTCCCAACTATTTTGTTAGAAAGGCCGGCTGCAGCTGTTTGTTCATGAAGATATATTTTAGCTTTTAATATCTTGGCTGTAAGGCAAACGGGTACAGAGACAAATCCCCCGGTTGAGATTATTATGTCTGGTTTAAAATCTTTTAATATTTTAAACGAGTCCCAAAAGCCAAGGCTTACTCGAAGGAGTAGATACAAGGATTTTAAGGAAAACTTTCTTTGTAATTTCCCAGCTCTGATGTATTTTTGATTAAACTTTTCTTTAGAAAAGATTCTCTTTTCTATGGATTTCCCTGGTTTTTCATTGGACATTCCAAGGTCTCCACCTATGTAGAGAAAATTTTGGTTGGTTAGTTGATATTTCCTTTTTATTGCATTAATTATAGAGGAGGCAACGGAGACATGTCCTCCACTTCCTCCGCCTGTTATAACGATTCTTTTTTTTAATGTTTTCTTATCTTCCATTGTTTGTAGAATATTTGCTTACATTAAGTAGTATAGCAATTCCTAGTAGTGTTACGATAGTGCTTGATCCTCCGTAAGAAAGAAATGGGTTGGGAATTCCTGTAAGGGGAATTAATCCTACGTTGGCTGCCATGTTCATTAAAGCTTGTAGTACAAGCCATATTGTTATTCCTGAGGCTAGTAGTCTTCCTTGTTTGTCAGGGGCATTCATGGCAACTTTGAGGCCTCTCCAGAGAAAGAGTAACCATGACAGAATTATTACAGTTCCTCCTAGGAGTCCGAGTTCTTCTAGCACTACTGCGAATATGGAGTCTGTGAAGGCAGTGTTTTCTACAAGGTATCCAAATCTTTG
>CAYQYH010000003.1:0-5173 GCA_964421735.1 uncultured Candidatus Saccharibacteria bacterium
TAAGAAACCTTTAAAAAAGGTCTTTGTTTTCATAGGTAAAATATTCTATCACATATTATAAAAACATTGACATAATTTCAATACACACATATATTTAAGTAATGAAAAAAGATATTAAAAAATACCTACCCTGGATAATACTTCTAGTTTTAGTTATTTCTCTTTCTTCTTGGTACATATTAAGTAAGCGAATTACTCAGGAACAGATGTCTTTGTATGAGGGGAAAATACAAGAAGCACAAGCACATGTAGAGGCAAGGCAATTTTCTATGGGTATGCAGAAATATTATGAAGCTGTAGATATTGTCTCAAGTGAAGTAGAGGCATACAAAGGGATAATATCAATTCTTCTTGCTAAGAATAGACTTTCAGATGCTCAAGAAGTTATTGAGGAGTCAGGTAGGGCACTTAATAATTATGACAAATCCTTCCTCTACAAAATGGTGGGAGATGAATATTACAATTTAAAACAATATGGTAAAGCATACGACATGTATGACGCAGGTTCCTTCCTAGGGGTTAATAATATGGAACTAGAATTAATGCTAGGAAAAACATATCTGAATCTCGGGGAGGTTAAAGATGCGAAAAGTCAATTTAATAAAACAGGTTATAAAGGAGAGCTTCTAGAAGAAGCTAATTTGTTACTTGCATACATATATGCTATAGATGACCCTCAAAAGGCTAAGACAACATTGAATTCAATAACGGACGTAGAGGAGGTGCAAATATATTATGAGGAATTTGAGAAAATATTAAATAGTTTGGATGAAGATAAAAAGTTTAATGCTACTAAATTAGCGAGAGTATATATTAATAATGGGTATCCTTATTTGGCAATATTAGCACTTGAGGCCAAAGAGGAAGAGATGATGGAGTACCTTGAAGGGATGTACTTCTTAGGTCGTGCATATTTTGACTATGGACAATATGATGAAGCTGTAGAGGTTTTGAATAAGGCACTTACGCTTGGAGGAATGGAGGAAGATATTCTTTGGATTAAAGCAAGATCATATTTCCTCCTAAATGATCTTGAAAATGCCATAAAAAGCTACGATTCAGCAATAGGACATATGGGGCCTACAACTAACTCAGATCTAGTAACAGAGTATGTGGAATTGCTCTTGGAAAACAATCAGGTATTAAAAGCTTCTGACTTAGTAAGAGGTCTCTTGGTTTTGGATGGAGAGAAACCATACTTTAATCTCCTTGCAATAGAGGTTAATTACGAGCTTAATGAAGACACCAAAGTAGATTACTACCTTAATCAGTTGGGGGAAATGGAGCTAAACAATTCCGACGAGAAGGAATATCTTAAGTGGAAGGTACTTTCTATGCTAGAGATAGACTCTGACGAAAGGGAGGAGGATGTAGAAGAATATCTAGACACTCTTTTCGAACTAGATAGGTTCAACCCCTACTATCACTTTTTCCTTGCTAAGGTAGAGCTAGAAGAGGGTAATGAAGAGATGGCAATTCAATCTCTTGAGCAGGCAATAGAGTATGATTTAGATTATGAAATAACAGATGAAGCTTTAAAACTGTTGTCTTCTTTGCGATAGTTCTGTTATAATCGCAACTGCGAAGGTTTTGATTTCCCTTCCTTGTTATAAATTTTGGATAAATAGAACAATTAATTATGGATAAAGGTTCATACAATATAAAAATGCCTTTGGACAAGGTAAGAAATATTGGAATAATAGCACATATAGATGCTGGTAAAACAACAACTACAGAAAGGTTGTTGTATTTCACAGGGCAAGTACACAAAATAGGAGAAGTACACGAAGGAGCTGCTACTACAGACTTTATGGAACAGGAACAAGAAAGAGGTATTACTATTATGTCTGCAGCAGTTACATGTTTCTGGGACTATGAAGATGAAAGATACAGAATTAACATTATAGATACCCCCGGTCATGTAGACTTTACAGCAGAGGTAGAGAGATCTTTAAGGGTACTAGATGGTGCTGTTGTGATCTTTGATGGAAGAAAAGGAGTAGAACCTCAATCTGAAACAGTCTGGAGACAGGCTAATAAATATGGTGTTCCTAGAATTTGTTTTATGAACAAGGTCAATCTAATTGGAGGTGATTTCGAGAAGAGTTTTGCAACTGTGAAGAATAGACTAAGTAAGAAAGCTGTAGCAATAACATTGCCCATAGGGAAAGAACAAGAATTGTATGGATATGTAGATCTAATAAAAATGAAAACATATAAATACAAAGGTATTAATACCCCTGAACTCCTAGAGACAGACATTCCAGAGGATCTAATGGAGGATGTAAAAAGACTCAGGGATCAATTGATAGAGGTTTTGGTAGAACAAGAAGATTCCCTAATGAAAAAGTACTTTGCTGGGGAAGAATTAACAACGGAGGAGCTTTACGGTGCTTTGAGAAAAGGAACACTAGCAGGAGAAATATTCCCAGTTCTAGGAGGGGACTCTAGAACAGCAATGGCTAAGACACTATTGGATTACATAACGATATGTTTGCCTTCTCCAACAGAAAGACCCCCTATAAAAGGAATAGATCCAAAGACAGAGGAACCAATGGTAAGAGAAGCTAAAGAAACAGAACCTTTCTCCTCTTTGGTTTTTAAAATTGTAAATGACCCACACATTGGAAATCTCTCGTACTTCAGGGTATATTCAGGTAATATCGAGGCTGGAACATATGTTCTTAACTCTACTAAAGGAATTAAGGAAAGAGTAAGCAGATTAATTCTCATGCATGCTGATGACAGAGAAGAGGTAGATGCTCTTAGAGTCGGAGATATTGGGGCTATTGTAGGCCTTAAAGATTCTACAACAGGAGATACCCTTTGTGACGAAGAGGACCCAATAATTCTTGAGCAGATAACATTTGCAGAACCAGTTGTATCTCAAGCTATAGAACCAGCTACAAAGTCAGATGAAGAGAAAATGTCTCAGGCACTTGGGAGATTAGTAAGAGAGGACCCCACCTTTTATGTTACCAGTAATCAAGAAACAGGCCAAACCATTATTCAGGGTATGGGTGAGTTACATTTAGAAATTATGGTAGATAGAATGAAGCGAGAATTTGGAGTAGTTGCAAATGTAGGGAAACCACAGGTAGCTTACAGGGAGACAATTAAAAGAGTTGTTGAAGAAGTTGAGGGAAGATATATTAAACAGTCAGGAGGTAAGGGTCAGTATGGTCACTGTTGGTTAAAGTTAGAACCAAATGAGACAGGTGAAGGTTTTGAATTTATCAACGAAATTAAAGGTGGAACTATCCCTAGAGAATTTATTCCTTCAATACGAAAAGGTGTGGAAGAGACAATGAAAACAGGCGTAATTGCAGGGTATCCAATAGTTGATATTAAAGTAACTCTATTTGATGGCTCATACCATGATGTAGACTCTTCAGAAGCCGCATTTAAAGTCGCCGGATCTATGGCCTTTAGACAGGGTTGTAAAATGGGTAACCCAGTCCTTTTAGAACCTATTATGAAGGTAGAGGTAGAAACGCCAGATGCTCATATGGGAGATGTGACCGGTTCTTTAAGTAGTAAGAGAGGTCAAATTCAAGGGACTGAAAGTATAGGAAACAATATTACCAAGATCAGCGCTTTTGTTCCTCTATCTGAACTTTTTGGTTATACTAACGAGTTAAGATCTGTAACTAGTGGAAGAGGAAGTGCAAATATAGAGCCCTCTCACTATGCAGAAGTTCCAAAAAACATAGCGGAAGAAATTTCTGGTAAAATATCTAAGTAAGATATATACCATGTCCAAGAATAGCCATAAAAACAATCTCAAGAACAGAATAACTAAGATTAATGAGCTTCTTAAGGAAGGGAAGTTTCAAGAGATAGTTGATGAGATTAAACTTTGGTTTGAGGATATAAGGACGGGTGAAATAATCTTTGATCTAGAGAATTTTAAGGTAGTTTACAAAAGAGATTCCCAAGAAGCGGTAAACACAGCTATTACAGCAAAGGTTGAAGAAAGGCTAAAAGAAATTATTTGTCCTAGGATACCCGAATGGATGGGTCCTGACCATTTAACAGTAATTGGAATATTTGGAATCGTAGTAGTGTCTGTAGGTTTTGTATTGGGTTTCTTTAATAGATATTACTTGAGTCTTGTTTCTCTTGGTTTAATAATTAACTGGTTTGGGGATTCTTTTGATGGAAGTATTGCAAGGTACAGAAAGAAAACTAGACCAAACTACGGATACTACATAGACAAAATAATTGATGCTGTAGTTATAATAATTTTTGCTTTAGGGTTTGGACTCTCTGGATTTGTTAAAATAGAGATAGCTCTCTTAATGGCTTGTGTTTATCTGGCCTTAATGTTAAATGTAGATCTTCTAGTATACGTAAAAGGGCAGAGTAAGAACTCTTTTGGATGGTTTGGGCCTACAGAGATAAGAATAATAGGGATAATAGTGGCAATAATTATGTTTTTTTCTTCTGTAAATTATTACGATATCTATGGCTATTTGGTATCACAATATGATATAGTCGTGTTTGTCCTTTCTGTGTTGATGTTTTTGGTCCTAATAACAGATATAATCAAGAACGGATTGAAGCTTCACAGAGAAGATATAAAAAACTGGTAGAAATAGTCCAAAACCCTTGCAACTATTACTATTTTTTGATAATATTCATCGCAGGTTCTTATTTTTAAGAATCTGAGTATTTAGGAAATATTATATTTAATTTTTTTAACAATATATTCATGGCAGATTTCAAAAGAACAAAGCCACATATGAATATCGGAACCTTAGGTCATATTGATCATGGTAAGACAACTTTGGTTCGAGGTATTCTAAACGCTTTCTCTCCGGAGGTAGCAAAACAAATGATAGACAAGCTTGACAAGGATCCAGAGTCCAGAGCTAAGTCTCTCACAATATCAGTAGCTCATGTTGAGTTTGAGACTGATAACAGGCACTACGCATTAGTAGATTGCCCAGGTCACAAGGACTACATTAAGAACATGATCACAGGTGCGGCACAGATGGATGGTGCAATTTTAGTTATATCCTCCAACGATGGTGCTATGCCACAAACAAAGGAACACTTGCTACTTGCTAAGCAGGTAGGAGTACCTAAGATTGTAGTGTACATTAACAAGTTTGGAGAGGCAGATGAGGAGATTTTAGAACTCATTAAGGCTGATGTTCAGGATCTTATG
>CAYQYH010000004.1:0-5356 GCA_964421735.1 uncultured Candidatus Saccharibacteria bacterium
AAGAGAAAAAATTAAAGATCTGGTAGCTTCCTTAACTTTTTCTTCATCACCCATTGAAAAAATATACTTAAAACCAGTAATAACCAATGATATTACGACTACCAATACGGATAGAGAAATTGCAAAGTTTATAACAAAAAAAGCAAACTCTCTTAAATTTTCATGCCCCGTATAATTGAAGATACTTAAATCTATGAACATAAGAGTATTCTGTTAAAAAGTTCCAAGCCTTACTTTCCTGCAGAGAGGACATTGTCTAGAACAAACCTAACCAAAAGCACTGCTATAAAAGAAATAACTAAGCCAACAATTGCAAATGTTAGTGTTTTAGTAGCTTTCTCGATCTTTTGTTCGTCACCAGAAGCAGTAATATATGAATAACCACTTGCAATCAAAACCACAACAGAAACCAAAGCGGCAAGAAATATTGCTAAATTTATAGCACGTTCGACAACAGTCAAGACGTCACCTTCCTCATTAAGGGGATCTTTTGGTAAGTACTCCCCTAATCCCTGTGCTTTAACTGCGCTTGTCCAGTATACATTAGATCCAAATGCAACAACTGTTCCTAGTACTTTAGAAATTTTCATATATTTTTCTATTAAATATTATATTAATGTCCCAATTATATCTAATGCCACCTAAAGTTGCAATAGTATATTATTAAATCAAACTGCCGAAGGTACATCTACAGCATCTCTCTTCACCGGAGGTTTTACATCATCATTGGCAACATCTATAACAAACCCTACTATTAACCTAGCTAGAAACACTATTATCATACCTACAATAGCTGCAGTAAGAGCCTTTCGTGCTTTATCTACCTTCTCAGGATCCCCAGCTGATGTTATGAACATATAACCCGCTGCAACTATTAAAACAACCGCAACCAAAGCAGAAAAAAGGACAAAGAAATTTATGGCAGTTGCTACACGACCTTCCATCAAGGTTTTCAAACTCAAACCATCTGTCCATTTTATTAAGAAATCTCCAATCCCACTAATATTTTCCATAACTAACTATATATTTCCAAATCTAAACTATTACTAATTAATAAAAGTATAACAACAGAAAGAACTACTATAAAGAACCCTATAATTGCATTTGTTAGAACTTCTTTCCCCTCCTTTATCTTCTCAGGTTCTCCTCTACTAGCAATTAACATATACCCAGCATAAACCACCAACACTATTAAACAAAGAATTGCAGCAGGTACCGCTATATTAGCTATCGCACTCACAAAGCTCTCCTTGTCCATATCTCCGTCTTCAAGCTTGGCAATCCTTTTCTCCAACTCCTCCCCCAAACCCTGAGCATATACCTTGTTTAAAAACAAATTGTGTATCTTGAAAATCATATCCATAAAGACAATTATACTACATCAATTATAAATCTGCATATTCACATATTGAATTGTAATCACAATACCTACACAAATATCCTGGAGTTGCTTCAAACCTACCCTCCTTAACAAGTTCTATAACCTCTACCAACTTCTCCCTTGCAACCTCCCTTCTCTTTTGAGAAATATCTACCTCTAAAACCTTCCCCGTCTCTACGTATACATACTGTGCCTTAACCACCTTAAAACCTAACTTCTCTTCAGCAAAAAGAGCATACAAAGGAAGCTGTAAGTCATCTTTAACATCCTTACTCTCCTTTTCCTTCCCTGTTTTGTAATCTACAATAGCTACCTCCGTAACTCCATCTTTCCTTTTCTCCAAATCTATTCTGTCTATCTTTCCAGTAAAAACAGTATCCCCAATATGTACATTAAAAGACTCCTCCAATCTTAGAGGTTTCTCGTCAGAATTAAAAACCTTGTTAAAATAATTCTTCATTATTTTAACCCCTTCCTTCTTCCTTAATTCTTCCTGCTTACTGCTCTCATACCCCATACTCACCCAATTCTTGTTGTAAAGTTCAAGAAGTTCTTTTTTAGTTGGTTCTTTGGTAATTCCTTCCAACCCCGTTTGAGATTGTTTAAGAAGGGAATAAAAATCCCTAAGAGTGTTATGTACTGTTATACCGAAGGAAAGAGCAGTATTTGGTTTTTGAGGAACCTTAAGAATATAGGCGTATTCATACTTCCTGGGACAAGATTCATAAAGCTTGAGGCGCGAATAACTAAACCTCTTTGCCAAATTTAATTTCGATGGATCCTCTAAAATCGAGTTAAAATCCTCTTCGTCTACAACATTCATATCTGAACCCTCTTCTTTTAAATCATCTACATCACTCTCTTTAAACTCCTTCTCCACATCCCTCTCCAAAATCTCACTAAGAAAAATACTTGGCTTTTTCTTTCTTTTCCCGTCTCCATAAAAATATGCTGCAGAGAAAAAAAGTTTCTCCTGTGCTCTAGTAGCACCTACATAAAAAAGCCTCCTCTCTTCCTGAATATTAACTTCCCTCTGGTCTACTTCATAAGGCAAAGTTTCCTTAATTAATTCTTCCGGTAAAGGTATAGGATCTGACCTGTTTCTAGAAGGAAATCTTTGAGCAACTAAATTTACTAAAAAGACAACGGGAAACTCTAATCCCTTCGCTCCATGAACTGTCATAATGTTTACAGCATTCAGCTCCTCCATATCCATCTGGTCTACTAATGGTGACTCCCCTATCTCAATACTGTAGTTAAGATAGTCTACATACTCATAGATATTTGAATCCTTGTTGTCTTTCTCATATTTTTTAACTAATTCAAAAAACTTATTAATATTTTTAACCGCAAAAAGATTCTCGTTACTCTCTTCCTGCATAAAGGATTTGATATACGGACCCTCTGTAACAAAGTCGTAGAGAATTTCCAGAACGGGCCTATTATCCTTAACCTTTCTTATGGCAACATCTAGTCGCTCTAGAAACGAACTCAATCCCACTATTGCTTTTGGAGAAAGAAATTCTCCAAGCTCTTCCTTCACATCATTTTTAAACTCATCCTTCCCTCTCTCCCCCTCCCCTAACTTTATGTCCCACAGCTCTTCTAACTCTTCAAAAAGGGTACTATTTTTTGCCCTAGCTCTCTTGTTAATTTCAATATACTCCCTTGGAGTCAGACCCCAAATGGGCATAGAAATTAATCTGTACATAGATATCTCGTCAGAGTAGTCTATTAAAACCCTAAGAAAAGCTATTATATTTCTAATCTCTTCTCTAAAATACAAACCTCTCGAACCACCTAATTTGTATGGGACTCCTTTGTTTCTTAGAGCTTGAATAAAAGAATCTGTATGAGCATTTGCTCTAACAAAAACAGCGATATCTGAAAATATATATTCACCACCCCCTCCCTTAACAAAAGAGGCCTGACCTTTATCATCATAAAGCTGATTTTCCATCCCTCCCACAAGATAGTCCTCATCTCCTGTTAATTTTAAAATCTCATTCACAACTTTCTCTGCTTCCTCCATCTCTTTGTTTGCGACTAAGAGATTTACAGGGCTTTCATCTTTTTCAAAAGCTACTTTTGCAATTAACTTTTTATCTATGTCCTCTGTCACCTCCAACCTATTAGGGTTATTGTTTTTAATTAGAGAATATGACGCATCTAATATCTCTTGCCTTGATCTATAATTTTGCGTTAAAACAATTTCTTTAGCACTAGGATATGTTTCCTTAAATTGAAGGATGTTAGAAATTGCCGCACCCCTAAATTTGTAAATTGCTTGGTCATCATCCCCCACAACAGTAAGGAGAGGCCTCCTCTCCTTACCTTTTTCCATCTCCTTTCCTTTTTCTGTCTCCTTCCTATTTCCCAAAACCAAGGTATTCACCAATACATTCTGTGTGTAGTTAGTATCTTGAAATTCATCTACCAATATATATTTAAACTGCTTTCTGTACTTAGCTAAAATATTTTCTCTTTCTCTAAAAAGTTTAAGTGTAAGAAGAATTAAGTCACCGAAATCAACCTTAGAATTCTCTATTTTTAATTCTGAATACTTCTTATATGTCTCTGCCAACTCCTTAAGTTTAATATACTCCTCCTTTTCTTCCTTCTTTTTCTTGGGTAATGTACTCACATATTCTAAATATTCCTGAGGGAAAACATCCTCGTCTTGTAATCTTGAAAAATGTCTAATTAGGTCATTAATAAATTTGGTGGAATTACCCCTCGGCCTTAATGTCTTTAAAGGAAGTTCATAGAAATATCTCCTCAAGAAAACATACGCCTGGGTTGTACTCATAAGAGAATACGCTCCGTCCAAGCCAATATTGTATCCATCTTCTCTTAAAACGCCATCACAAAAAGAATGAAAGGTTGAAATTAAAGGTTCTTCGTACCCATACTCCATTTCTAAATCCACTCTGTCTTGCATTTCCTGCGCTGCTTTCTCTGTAAAGGTAAGTGCCAGAATTTCAGAAGGTTTTGCTAAACCTTCCTTCATGAGGTTGATTATTCTTTGTGTTAAAACAGCCGTCTTACCAGTTCCTGCACCTGCAATAATAAGAAGATCTCCGTCTTTATATTCAACAGCTCTTTTCTGGTTTTCATTTAGTCTAAATTGGGACACTATCTGGAGAGAAAAAATAATATGGAGATATAAAGAATAGAAGCCAAGAGTATTGCTATAACAATAGCGCACAGTATCTTCGCAGAGGGTAATTTCTCTATAGCTTCTAAAGCATATTTTTTGAATTTGTTTTTATTTTTCTTCTCCATTTTACCTCTGATTAGAAATTATTTAGCTAATTTTCTTAATACCTTAACTTCCTCCTCTATGGTCTTAGGAGATTTCATAGCTGGAGTTTCTAATATAAAGGGCATGTCTTTAAATTTCTCGTATTTAAGAATCTTCCTAAAAGTATCCTCCCCTATTTTTCCTTCTCCTAAGTTAGCATGTCTATCTTTATTTGAACCACATTCTGGGAAAGAGTCGTTTAGATGTATGCTCTTAACATTTTCTAGACCTAAATCTTTTTCAATACTTTTTACAACAGTGTTAAAGTCATTAACCCAATTATAACCAGAAGCAAAGGTATGTTGAGTATCTAAAACATAGCCTACTCTTCCTTTGTCTTCTACTCCTTCTCTCATCTTTGTTAATTCTTCAAAATTTCTTCCTAGATTTTTACCTGTACCTGCGGTTGTTTCAATTAGAAGTTTCTGATCTCCCTCTACCTCATCTAGTACCCACTGTATACCGTAAGATATTCTCTCCATACTTTCTTCGTAATTGAGGTCTTGTTGTGACCCAGGGTGAAAACATACTCCTAATATTTCACTGTCAATATTTCTCTCTTTAATTTGTTTAGCTACTTTTTCTGCGAAATCCAGATAAACGATTAAACCCATCTTTCCTAAGTGGAAGAGTTTTTTGTCTCCTCTGGCTAAGTTGGTTAGATATATTCC
>CAYQYH010000005.1:0-6388 GCA_964421735.1 uncultured Candidatus Saccharibacteria bacterium
GCTACTTGTATAAATATGGATTATATAAATAATCACATAATACAAGATTTTTTAAAGAACTAGTCTCTAATAAAAGAGACATTAAAAAGATATATGTGAACATATCTCTATGAATGCGCCTTTTATCAATATTTGGTGGGAATTTGTATTTTAAAGAGCAGATTCTTTACTTACAATTCTGGTAAATTATATCATTTTCTTACCCCTTGGGTCAATACTATGGGTTGGTGAGGAGAGGACAAACCTCCCCTCTCACCCTGTCTTCAAGTTAAGCTATTCTGTTGCTTAAGAATCTAGATACTCCTACGAATCCTATACCAGAAACATAAGCTGAAACAGCTGCTATATTAAACAATACAGCATCTGCTAAACCTGTATCCTTAGGTATGTGAGGAGTATATGGACTATACCCATCAGCTAATACTGGAGAACTAAAGATGTTTAGTATTGCGAAAGCAAGGATAGCTAACAAGAATAACTTGTATATCTTGTTTTTCATGATATTTGTAATGAGCAATTTAATTACAGGTGTATTATATCCTATAGTTATACTTTATGCAATAGTGATGATTCCTGTATAGTTCTATATAGGAAAGCGTAAATCGGTTCTAATTCACTCTCTTTAGGTATCTAAATACCCTAGTTAAGGAATTATACATCCTGCAAGTGTAAAGAATGAGATCTGCATCGTAATCTGTTATTTGAGTATTATCTTCTGCTTTGTATACTTCATACTCATAACTTCTTTGACCCCAAATTATTTGAACCCTATCCCCTACTCTTAGTTTGGGAAGGTTGTAAAAAGTACTCTTTTCTCTAAAGTCATTACTCCAATAAACATATCCAAACCTGTGTGCAGCTATGATGATGGGAAGTTCATTATGTTCAGGAGTCCCAAAATTAGGGACCATCCATATGCCCTTCTCTAATCCTTCATTAGCTTCTACAGCTTGGGATATTTCTGAATCTACTCCGATAGAGCTTATTCTAAGATAGTTTTCTGTTGGTAGAGATGTATCTATTGTTGGTAAATTACTTTCAGGTTCTTCTTTTACAATTTCTTCTTTTTCTACCTCTTCTAAGATCGTTACTTGTTTTTCTATTGTAGTAAACTCTGTTTGAGTTGCGCTTTTATCTACCGAGTACCAAATTTGTGGGTAAAAGGTGATTGCTAGTACGGAAAAGGCAAGAAAGATTAACAATACACCTACGGCTAGATATATTTTTGAGAGGGTTTTTAAAAGTCTATTCTTTTTCATTCTTTAATTCTTACTTCTTAAATATAACTCTAATATCATACCACTACCAATCATATCCCGAGCATACTCTCTTCTGATATGTTTACCCTACCCTCCCAATCATAAAATCTATATTTTCATTGGTATTAGTAGTTTCTATTTTTACATTAGGTCTACTATTTTTATACACTCTAAATATCTCATCTGCAAAAGCTTGTCCAATGGTGGGAACATCCTTAAAATCAAGGATTATGTGATCAAATTTATCTAAATTAGATAATATCCTTCGTGCTTGAGAACGTGACATATATATTGTACCTAAGGTGTATAGTTTAACAGTGATTTTTGTTTTATCAAAAGCATAAGTATCTGGATTAGATTGATACTCTTTAAAAATGTCAGAGAGATGTTTTTTTGAGTTTGTTTTAATTTCAAAGTAAATTTCTGAACCTAGAAAAGATTTTCTAGTAGTATTAACAAAAACATCATTAATATCATTATCTATTATTAATTTAAACCCTCTGCTATTAATGTGGAATTTATCGGTGATCTTTGATGTAAAAAAGATCCCCTCTCCAGAATGTGCTTTAGGTTGAGTGGTAGTCTTTCCTTTTAGTATCTCATTTATGGCATCATACTCTGATTTAAGTTTTAATTTGTTCATTACATTTTTAAAGACACCTATTCCGTAGTCTATGACAAAGAAACTAATGGTTTTATCATCTCTTAAAACCCTTACCTTAACACTCTTAGACCTTGAGTGTTCTATTGCATTGTTTATCATTTCAGAGAGAGCATATTCCAGGATGCTTTGGATATTTTCATCGAGATTATCTTTGAATAAGGTCTCTTGTCGTATCTGCTCTATTATCTGTTCTTCGGAAAGATTCTTATTTTCATAGGTTTTCTCAAACTCTTTAGTAAAGAGGTCTTTTTTACTTTTATGGGCATATCGAATACGTGTTCCAGTTCCTGAGGATAAAAGCTCTCCAGCCTCAACCAACTCCCCTACTTTTTGACTAAGATATTGTCGGGTATATTCATTCTCAAAATGTTTTACTAGATCCTGTACCCTAAAAGGGCCTGTCTTTTTTGCATATTTAATTATCTTTTCTTCTATTGTCATGAATTGATTATTATATAAGCCAAAAACTCTCTTGTCAACTCCCCCATTAGACCTTGTCAACTCTCTTGTCAACTTCCACGTCTATTTAATTTTTACTTCTTAAATATAACTCCAATATCATACCACTATTAACCATATCCTGTGCATATTCTCTTCCTATATACCTGTAATGCCAAGCCTCATAACTATACCCTGTCACACTCTCGTATCCTGCAGGATATCCTATTACAAAACCAAATTTGTACGCATTATCTGCTAACCAATTACTAGCTTGTGTACCTGCGAACGTTCCCCCTAGCCCATCATTTATTTCTGAAGTACTAAAATCTATGGTAGTTCCCAATTGATGTTGACTATGTCCAGGTCTTGCAGAAATTTTATCTGTAGCTGCAACATTACCTCCATTTACACTTAACCAATAATTATATGTAGTAACCTGGGTATTGTAGGAACGATATGCAGATCTAATACTTAGGTCAATACCGTCGTTAATAGTAGCATTTGCCAATGCTTTTAAATCTTCTATTAGCATATTTCTAGCAAGGAAATTAACATTATTTACACACCTAATATTTTCTACATTAGAACAGATTGAAACCAAGTCAGAAGGTGCGTATGTATTAGGAAGTTTGTATTCCTTGTTTACTAAAACTAGCAAGTCATCCCCACTCCTTGTAGCTTCTTTAATATCGGTGGGATATGTCCACCAGGCAGTACTGGGAGTTGTTGTAGCTACGCCTCTAACAGGATTTAGTTTCTCTACGGTTATATCCTCTTGTATCTCAGAATAGGCAGTAATAGTACTACCCTTCTCTTCATCTACATTAGTTTCTGTATATACAACGGTGTATGTATTTGCAGAGAGAATAAATGCAAATATACTGTTTAAGATTTTCCCCATGTGACTATTTTACAATATATTAAAAAGTATAGTATGTACTCCTACCTTTTCCTTTTCTCTCAATTAAACCTAAATCTATTAGTTTATTAAAATCTATAACCCTTGTCGCTTTTGCTCTATCGGTTAATTCCGCGTATTTTCTATCTGTAATGAAACCGTTTATTCTAATATATTCTAACATTCTGTCATGATCTTTAAGAATCCTATACTCAGGAGTTAATTCCTTATTTTCTAATATATCTTTAACCCTCAATATCTCATCTAAAATCCCTTCGGTAAAATATTCTAACCAAGCAGTGAAATCTAATTGGTTTTCTAGATCGTAATAATCACCTTGCTCTCCAACCAAACTAAAATATCTTGCAACATCTTGATTGTAGAAATTTTCAAAACTAAACAATTCAAAAGTATCTATTCCTAACTCTGCTAGTAAAACCTTTGTTACCAATCTACAAGTCCTCCCATTTCCATCCATAAAGGGATGAATTAGTACAAACTGTTTGTGAAAAATTCCAGCTAAGATTAAAGGATCAACATCTTCCTTGTTCTTTTTTACAAAAGAAAGGAGATTGCTCATTAACCCCTTTACATCTTTATGGTCGGGGGGCATAAAGATTATTTCTCTTGTTAGTGGATTATGTACAATAACAGAGTCTTGCCTGTATTTACCACAATTCGTTCCTAGTAAGAGTTCCTTTGTTACCAACCTGTGTGTTTTCTGTATCAAACCATTGTTTAGTCTGACACTTTTTTCTTTAATCCCATCATTTAAAAATTTCAAAGCTTTATTGTAATTTAGCACTTCCCTCTCTGTATCTTTAATGTTCCTAGGATTACTCCTAAGTAATTTTTTAACCTCTGTTAGTCTTAAATTATTCCCCTCGATGCTTGTAGATGCATATGTACTTAGAGTATTAGCCTGAGAGTTTAATTTGTAAAGTATTGGGTTGGGAAATCTTTTATTGTTTAGTTCAACGATGAGTTTGTTAATCTCTTTAATATTGTCTAATAATAGATTTGATATTGTGTATTTAGGTGAGAAGGCCATAGTCTAAGTATAGACGATTAATGGACGATTAGCAAATCTCCTAAAGAATTTAAAACGCCGGTTTAATAAGATATATTTCTGTTTCAATAGTGATATTGTTACAAGCTTTCTTTACGCTTATCTAGGTCAGGAAGTATATCATCCAATGTATTACAATGTATTAACTAAATTATTATCTAATACAAAATGAACTTAACAAAGAAAAATATTGAAATAATTAATGAAATAATGGGGTTGTATATTAGGTATGTTAATAACCAATTAACAAATGATATTAAGGAGATAAATAAGAAAGTTAGTAAGGAGTCATTGCCTATTGATATGACATATGACCAGTTAAGTAAGGATATTGTAAAAATATCAGGACAGAAGTATTTTGAAGAGTTAAAGATTGAGAGGTTGGAGTAAAAAGACCTTAGCGTGTGATGATGAGTGTAGTGAAAATTTCACTAAGGTCTGGTTTTTACTATTCTTTTTCCTGTTCCTGTTTTTCCTCTTCCCCTTCTTTTTTCTTTCTTTCTCTTTCTTTCCATTCTCCTACCGTTCTGTCCTTTTTGAACATCCACTTTGCTAAAAAGTAATTTATTGGATATAACACCAAGAGGATCAGGATTGAAGAAAATAATCGAAGAAAATTTTCAGTGTTAGAAAGATCTAAGTAAACGAAACTTAGATTTATTTCTGGAAGAAAGATATATATATTGAATAGTGTATAAAAATATAGTGGGGCTATTCTAACAAGGTCTAGTTCAGAGGCTTTTTCTCTGAAAGAAAAGAAGGTATAAAAAGCAAGTATGAAAATTAAAACAAAGTAGTCAAAGTAGTCAAATTCGAAGATTCTTTCCCTCGAGATACTTGCTTCTTCTGGGAGGAGAAATACTAACCCTCCTATTATTACAAGGTAAAGTAAAAAGCTTATCATGGAAAATTCAAGCTTTTTGAAGTTGTACATCGAGATCAAATCTTTTTCCTTTGGGACTTGCTTTTCCTTTTCTTCTTTTTCCAAAGCTTCATCTTTTTCACACATCATAATCTCCTTTTTCTTTATTGATTTTTACATCCATTTGGGATGCCACCAACAGTGGGTTTAAGTAACTATACTAATTACCTAAACCCACCATTGGTATTTAACCTTTAAATTGAGGAGATTTTCATCACACGCTATTTTATCTAAATATGTATGAGATTAAATCTATATATACATTTTTAGAAACTTTAAAAGAACGCCCTATTATACTATAGGGTTGTTTCGGGAGTCAATTATACTGGGTGGAAAGCCTTCTGTATAAAAGGGGAATTAAAAGGAAGGATTAGCTTGGGAAAGCGGTTGGTATAATACTATAAGTTGGCGGCAAGATCTCTAGTCTTCTTATTATTCTAAATGTTAGTATACTGATATTAGTATTAAACAAGCATACCTATAGAATATTAAATCAACTGTGGAAAACGCATATAGTTCTTGTAAGGACGAACGAATCGGACATCCTAAGTGTATTCTCACTATAAGTTGGCGGCATTAGAGTAAGGCAACGGTTGCTACTCTATCATCACCATTAATATTCATAACCTTAACACCAGATGTATGCCTACCCTGTACTGGTACTGCTTTAAGATCTGCTCTAATAACTTTAGATTTCTCTGATATAACTACAATCTCCTCCTCCTCTTCTGTTAATAACCTGGCTGAAGCAACATCTCCAGTCTTCTTAGTAATTCTAAACGTAAAGATACCAGTCCCACCCCTCTTCTGAGTACCATATTCTTCCAGTAAAGACATCTTCCCATAACCAAACTCAGACAATGTCAGTAATCTTTGCTTATCATTCTCTACTATACCCATACCAATAACCTTATCTGAATCTCTCTTAAAACTAATACCCTTAACGCCCTTAGTATTTCTACCCATAGCTCTAACATCTGTTTCTTTGAAACGTATAGATTTACCATCCTTTGTAACAAGTATCACTTCATCCTCTCCTGTTGTTGGTTTAACCCAAATAAGCTGATCTTGCTCATCCAGCTTTATAGCAGTTAGTCCATTACTTCTAATTTTAGAGAACCTATCCAGTTCGGTT
>CAYQYH010000006.1:0-6181 GCA_964421735.1 uncultured Candidatus Saccharibacteria bacterium
GATTTTGTATACGCCTCCCTTCTAAAAGAAGTTCCTACAGATAAGAAGAAAGCCTTAGAACAAGCAGAGATCTTTGGTCCCGGAACTCAAGGATTTGGACTCTATTTTGAAAACGAAGAGAAACGTGTATATCCAAACAACCAATTAGCCTCTCATATCCTCGGGTTTATTGGAAGGAATGAATATGGAGATTTGGTAGGACAGTACGGAATACAAGGATACTACTATGGAGATATCACAGGCAGACAGGGATACTCTTACGAGGAAAAGGACTCTGCTGGTAACGTCATCTTAACAGCAGAATACGAGCCCATACTACCAAGAGATGGAAAGGATTTTAAACTCACTATCCTTCCGAATATTCAGAATAAAGTTGAGGAAGAACTTGAAAAAGGTGTAAGAGAAAGTCGTGCAAAAAGCGGGACTGCAATTGTTATGGACCCTAAAACAGGAGCCATTCTTGCTATGGCGAATTACCCTTCATATGACCCAAATGAATACTGGAGAACTTCAGAACCTTGGATATTAAGAAACCGAGCTGTCTCTGATGTATATGAGTATGGATCTGTACAAAAACCAATAACGTTAGCTATTGCCCTTGAAACAGGAATTATTAAGGAGGATCACATCTGTAACGACAGTAAGGGTTATTTAGATCTTTTCGAAGTAACAGGTTATGCAGACTTAAAAGGAAAAAGAATAAGTACTTGGAATAAACTTCCCGCAGGAAAACTCGACATATCTGGTATTTTCAGAACTTCCAACAACCCATGTGCAGCTTTAATAGCCTTAGATATAGATTTCAATGAATTTTACTCTGCTCTTAAAGAATTTGGATTAGGAGAATTCATTGGCATAGGTTTACAAGAAGAAGGTACTAGTCATCTTAAACCTAAAGAAACCTGGACTAAGCTAGATGTAATGACAACCTCTTTTGGACAAGGAGAGATTTCTGCAACTGCACTACAATTACTCTCTGCCCTTAGCACTTTTGCAAACAATGGAATTAGAATGAGGCCCTACATAATTTCTGAAATTACTGACAAAAAAGAAACAATAAAGATAGAACCTCAGATATTATCACAACCCGTCTCAAAAGAAACTTCAGATATTATAAGGGACGCTTTAGTTAAAGCTGTTCAAGAAAATTCTCTAACCATACATGGAAAACCCCTGATTGACTATAACGTCGCGGCGAAGACCGGAACAGCTCAAATTGCCTTACATGATGCAGCGGGATACGAGGAAAACCTTTCCAATGATACTGTTGTTGGCTTTGCTCCTGCCGAAGACCCCAAAATAATTATGTTAGTAAAATTAGAAGAGCCTAAAAATGCAAGATATGCAAGTTTAACCACCGTCCCTATATGGAGAGATATCTTCCTTGCCATTGCTGATGATATGGAAATAAAGAAGAATAATTGAGATAATAGGGCAGACAAGTACATTAAACACTTAATTTAAATAGTAACTCAATTAAATGGTAAAAGTACTAAAATCCAGTTTAGAAACACTTTTTATAAGCACATTCGTTTCAATAATATTTGCCCCCATCATGATATCTATCCTTTACAAATTCAATCAAGTAAGTGGAATTAAAAAATCAAAGATTGGAGCAACACAAGGAGATAACACCCTCTTTATGAGAATAATGAACTCTACCTTAACCAATGGAACTCCCAACATGGGTGGGATTTTAATTTGGGTAGTAGTCCCAACCCTAGTAGCACTCCTTGTTCCCATAACTCCAGTCATTAAAGTATTCCTCTTTGGTTTTGTACTCTTTGGCTTTTGGGGATTTATAGACGTAGCAATTTTTACAAACAGTTTTAAACATAATGAAAAAATTAAAGCTTTTCAGGAAACCTTTGAATGGAGATTAGCAAAATTAACTTTTTCAATATTGTTAAATATTGGAGTAATGTATCTACTTTACAAAACTGGAACTTTTACATCCCTTAGTATTATGGATTTCTTTTTAATAAATATAACCCCTGCTATTCTTGTTTTAATTGGGGTAATAGGACAATTTGCAATATATTCAGCAGAATTAACAGATGGAGCAGATGGATTAATGATAGGGATATTTACCTCCATAAACATAGCTTTTCTCTTTCTACTAGTTGTCCAAGGGCAATACCAATTTGTACCCATCTTGGCAATAATTCTTGGGGTTCAAATCGTTGACCTTTACTTTAATATTCCACCCGCAAGATTTTGGAACGGAGGACCCGGTGCTATGCCTTTAGGTTTTGCTATGTTCTTTATAGCATTAGTAACAGACAATATAATCCCTTACTTTGTAATATCTTCTATCACATGGTTAATCATGGCCTCCAGTGCAATACAAATTGTAAGCCTGAGATTTTTTAAAAAAAGGGTCTTTAAGATTGCTCCAATACACCATCACTTTCAAGCTAATGGTTGGCCCCAGTACAAAGTAACAATGAGGTTTTGGCTTTTTACTATTTTTAGCTGCATCTTAGGAATTTACATAGGGCTACTATAACTCCTCACACTCTATAGCCCAATCCTCACATGTACATAATAAGTTCTCTTCGCTGTCTTTAAAGACATCCCCTTGACCATACAACTTACCATTCACAAAACAAGATTTTAGCTTAAACTCGCTACCATCATCATGTTGGTAATAGATAGAATATTCCGACTTCTCTAACAAATCTAAATCCTTAATTACAAATGTATTCCCTATTAAACACACCCTCCCATACAAAGACTCATCTCTGTTTGTAATGGTAGTTAACGTTAAAGAGTCACTCTCTTTTTTATACATCGCCGTCTGTGGTGGAACTTGACCTTCCTGTGTACACAAAGCCTCTCTTTCCAAAATAATCTCAAGTACCTGGTCCTTGTAGTTAACATCTGACAATATAACTCTGGAAGGATCTGAAGTATCTTTTTCTAAGAAATTTCTAAAAGAATATGTAAACTGCAAATCGTCAGAAGAAAAGTTTTCATACGACATAGTAATAACCTCCTCCTCACAAACAATTTCCCCACTCCAAGAACAATAACAGTCATTTCTACCCTTATAATTAGGAACTATCTGACCCTGTGTATACTCAATATCATCATACTGACAAAGCCCCATACCTAACTTCTTCCTAGTTGTCACAAAAAAGACTAAAACTGAGGCTAATAGTAAACAACCCGTTATAATCAACAACCAATTCCTTTGTCTAACTTTTCCCATAACAATGTCCATTTTACCACAGATAAGAAGAAATTTAAGAAAACCTACGTATACCCCAAACTTTGTGATACAATCCTCCTATGCATGATGCACACATCCATTTAGCAATGGAGCCACTAAAATCTAATATCTCAGAGGTTGTAGACAGATTTGTTTCTGCAGGAGGTAAATATGTTCTCACCCAAGGAACAGATGTTGAGGACTTTGATGACACCTTAGAGATAGCAAACAGCTATAGAGACACCATCCACGTAGCTTTAGGAATTCATCCTACAGTTTTTGAGGAAAATACTGTTTACAAGGGTTTTAAAGGAAATATTTCTGAGAAATCTCAAAAACTCATAGATAAATTTAAAGAATCTTTTAACAAAAATCTTTTCCAATTAAAGGCTATTGGAGAAACAGGCCTAGATTACTACCAAATGAGTCTTAATAGGACTATGTCAAAAGATATTAAAGAAGAGTTAAAACAGATACAAAAGGATTCTTTTAAGGAACATCTTAACTTAGCTTTAGAAAATGACCTCCCTCTAAGTATCCATGCTAGAGATATAAACAAAAGTGACAATTGTGTAAAGGATGTTTTAAAGCTTGTAGCACAGGAGGGTAGGGGACTACTTAAGGGTTGTTTCCATAGTTATACGGGGGATATAAAATACGTAGATGACATTTTAGATCTAGGTTTTCATATTGGTTTTAATGCCATAATTACATACAAGAGTGGTAGTGATGTTAGAGAGATTTTAAAGAAGACTCCAATAGAAAGAATCCTTTTTGAAACAGATGGACCTTTTTTACCACCACAGTCTGTAAGGAAAGATAAAAAGATAACGGAGAAGTTTGCACAACCTTTTGATGTTAAAGAAATAATGGGGGTGGCTGCAGAGGTAAAGAATATTTCACTTGAGATATTGGAAAGGGAAACGGATGAAAACTTTGAGAGGGTGTTTTTAAACAAGTAGTTTCCAATATTATATTTTCTTAATTAGAATCCTCATCCCCCAAATTCTCTACTACACAAACAAATTCTCCATGTGGTTTATTTATAAAGTCCTTTTCATCTAACATCTCCTTAACCTCTGTTACAGTACCATAAAAATACTCCTCCCTTAATTTAGAAATATCTTTAGCTAAAAAAATGTTTACATCACCTAACACTTCTAAAAGAGTATCTAAAAACTTTAACAATCTCTTAGGTGATTCATAAAATATTAAAGTGTTGTGTAAATCTTTGTATTCAGAAATTATCTTCTCTCTCTTAGTTTTACTCTTTGGAAGAAAACCAAAAAATACAAATCTATCTGTAGGAAGACCACTAACACTAAGAGCAGAGACTAAGGCACTAGGACCAGGAACAGATGTTACTTCATAACCATTCTCCCTTAGATGTCTAATGAGTTTATAGCCAGGGTCAGATATTAGTGGAGTACCAGAGTCTGAAACCAAAGCAAGATTTAATCCCATATCTAACTTCTCTAGTATCTTTTCTAAAACTCTGTCATGATTTTCATCCCTATATGATACTAGCTGTCCCTTTATTTCATATTTATCTAAAAGCTTCTGACTCTCTCTGGTATCTTCTGCGAGAATAAACGGGACCTTCTTTAATATGTTAACAGCTCTAAAGGTAATGTCTGACAAATTCCCAATGGGTGTAGCCACAACATATAACTTTCCTTTTACAACACTTGAAGTCATTTTAATATTTATGTGTTTAATTTAATTTTAATTAATTCTAAGTTCATATCTTCTTTAATATCTTTAGAACTCAGTACATCTTCCAATCTATATTCTCCTATCCTAGTCCTTTTTAATTCTACTGCAGTTGCCCAGACACCTAAAGTTTCTCCTAAGTCATTTATTAATGTCCTAATGTATGTACCACTAGAACAGATGACTTTAAATTGTACCAATGGCCAGTTGTAATTAACAACCTTAAATTCTTTAACTTCTACCTCTTTGGGTTTTAATTTAACTTTTTTACCTTCTCTTGCGTATTCATAAGCTTTCTTGCCTTTAATCTTCTTAGCAGAAAACTGAGGTGGTGTTTGTAATATTTTACCTGTAAACTTTTTCTTTAACTCTGTCTGTATTTTTTCTCTGGAGACTTCTTTTAGTTTATCTACCTCCTTTATCTTCTTACCTGTAATATCCTGGGTGTCTGTAGCGTATCCGAATTCTGCCTTAACAATATATTCTTTATCCATACCTAAAATATCTAGCATTCGTTTTGTGTGTTTTCCTAGTAGGATTATAAGAAGCCCTGTTGCAAAAGGATCTAGAGTTCCTGCATGCCCGATCTTTTGACCTTTGGGTAAAACCTTCTTTAATTTCCTAATAACATCGTAGGAGGTAATATTTTTTTCTTTGTCTATTAACAAAACTGCGTTTATCATTTATGATATATACATAACATTATATTCAATTATATCATCATGATTAATGGAATAACTCTGGGAATTGTAATTGTAATCATACTTTTAATTGGAGGTTTTGTTTTAACTTTGCTTATTAATGCTTTCCTTATTCCTCTTTTTAAAACACCAAAAAACATTCTTTTAGAGATTGTTAATATTATGGACCCTAAAAAAGATGACCGCCTTGTAGACTTAGGTAGTGGTGATGGAAGAATTCTTTTTAAAGCTCATAGGCAGAGTGATTGTAAATGTACTGGTTATGACATTTCCCCAATTATGTTAATTATTGCAAGAACTAAGAGAGTACTGCAGTTTCCTTTAAGCTCAAAAGATTTTGAATTTGAGGCTGAGGATATTTTTAAGGTTGATTTAGATAAATTTACTAAGGTTTATTGTTATTTAGATAAGAAGAGTATGGGGATATTACAACCGAAGTTAAAAGAATTTGTTAAGAATGGAGGAGAGGTATATTCGTATAAATACAGGGTAGGGGATATGATAAAAGAAGAGAAGGTTGTACTTAGTGATGAGAAAACGTTGTATATTTACA
>CAYQYH010000007.1:0-15289 GCA_964421735.1 uncultured Candidatus Saccharibacteria bacterium
GCAGTTAAAGAGGATGGGGGTGTTTGAGAGGGATAAGCAGAGTAGGAGTTTTTTGATTGAATTACCTTATGCTTTTTTTGTGCTTAAGTATGCTGAAAATATAGAAGAGTTCTTTTGGTCTCTTCTTCTTTTTCCGGTTAGGTTAATTACTTGGGTTAGGATTTTGTGGGAGAGAGACATTCTTAAAAAGGATATGCCAAAGGGGGGTTGGGAAAGGATAGAGAGTACAAAGTAGTTTCTCTGAATGCCTTATAGAATATTAAATCTTTAGTGGAAAACACGTATAGTCCTTGTAAAAATAGGTTTTTAAATGAAACTAAAGATAGCTGTTGTGCTGTTTTGTTTTTACCACCTAAAGTGTGCAAATGCTTTGTTAGCTTCTGCCATTTTCTCTGTGTCAATCTTTCTTTTAACTGCGTCTCCTTCTCCATTGTATGCGCTAACTAACTCTGTCATTAAGAGTTGTTCAAATGATTTCCCTGATTTCTTTCTAGTAGCATCTACTATCCATCTTATTACTAATGCTTCTTGTCTCTTAGGAGAAACTGGTACAGGAATTGAGTAGTTTGCTCCACCTACCCTTCTTGCTTTGATCTCTAGAGCTGGTTTTACATTGTCTATAACTCTTTCCATAAAAGCATTGACATCTTTTTCTTTTACAGCTTCTGCACTTTTTTCTAAGGCGTTGTATACCATTTTTTCTGCTAGGGATTTTCTCCCACCTTGCATAACTTTGTTTATTAATCTGGCTATGGCTGGGCTTCCATACTTAGAATCTGCTTCCTGTTTCTTTATTTTTGCTTTTTTACCTCTCATTGTTCTTTGTATTTTTTGTAATTATTGTTAGTTAAGAATGTTTACACTTGTTGTTAAATACTACTCCTCCATGTCTTCTTTTTTAACTCCGTATTTAGATCTTGAGGTTCTTCTCCCTTTAACTCCTGCAGCATCGTACTTGCCTCTTACAATTACGTATTTTACACCTGGAAGATCTCTTTTTCTTCCTGCTTTTACTAAAACTACTGAGTGCTCTTGAAGATTGTGTCCTTCTCCTGGGATATATGCTGTTACCTCCATCCCGTTAGAAAGTCTTACCCTCGCTACCTTACGTAGAGCGGAGTTAGGTTTTTTAGGTGTCATTGTTTTAACTTGTAGACATATTCCTCTCTTAAAAGGGTTTAATATTTCTTTATACCTATTCTTTAACGGATTGAAGTTTCTAGCCAACTGAATATGTTTGGCTCTCTTGGGTTTTGGTTTCCTAGGTTTTCTAATTAATTGGTTTATTGTTGGCATAACGTCGTATTATATATTAAAAGCGTTTAAAAATTAAGCTCTGGCATATCTCTTATGTCTTCTATTCTTGCTCGTTCTCCTACTGGTATTGGTCTTCCTATAATTACATTTTCTTTCATACCTCTTAAGTAGTCTTTCTTGCCTAGTATGGCGGTGTTTGTTAAGACTCTGACCTGCTCTTGGAATGAAATTGCAGAAAGGAAGCTTTCTGTATGTAGAGCGGATGTTTTTATACCAAGCATCTTAGGAATTATCAAGGCTTTATTCTTTTCTTCTTCTAAAAGAAGCTCATTCTTAGCCTCTGCTAAGTACTTGTTAACGAGGGATCCTACTAGATAATCTGATTGTCCTGATTCAAATACCTTCCCTAGTCTTACCATCTGTCTAAGAATTACTTCAATGTGAATATCATCAATAGAAACTCCTTGTTCATTAAAGACTTCTTGTACACCATCTAGTATATATTTCTGAGCTGTTACTATATCAGCAACTTCTGCTAATTTCTTTGGGTCTACAGAACCTTCTGTTAACTGATCTCCTGCTTTAACTTCTTGTGCATTCTTTATCAGTATTTCTATACCTTGAACAACAGAGATCACTTCTTCTGCCTTAACGTGTCCTTTTGCAGTTAAGATCCCACCTTCAAGGTTAACTGTAGCATCAAATGGAGCCTGTCTTTCTACTTCTTGGGAATCTACGTACATTACCTGTCCAGATTTAACGTCTTGTCCATCTTCTACTAAGATTTTCTTTGCTTTAGATATTACATAGTGTCTGGTCATCCTCTTCTGTCCAGTTATGGTTATGACTGCGGATTCATCTTCTGCAACTTCTACGTGAGCTTTTCCATCTATGGAGGCTATTTCTGCTTCTGCTTTAGGAGTCCTAGCCTCAAGAAGCTCTTCTATCCTAGGGAGTCCTTGAGTTATGTCAATTTTTGCAACTCCTCCTTTATGGAAGGTCTGCATAGTCATCTGTGTTCCTGGTTCACCTATTGATTGAGCTGCAATTACTCCTACAGCCTTACCCATTTCTATCTCTTTGTCATTTTCTAAATTCAAACCATAGCATTTCTTACATGTTCCTAATGGTGCTTCACAGAGGATTGGTGACCTTACAGGTATTTCTTCTATCTCTTCTTTAATGATTGTTTCGGCTATTTCTTTTGTTATTATTTCATCCTTCTTCCCTATTACCTTCTTTCCTTTCTTAAGATCTTGTGCAAGAACTCTTCCGTAGAGTCTATCCTCAAAGGAAATTCTTCTGTTGTCATCTTTTCTTAATATAAAACCTTCGCCTTCATAGCCACAATCTTCAGACCTAATTATAACGTCGTGAGCTACATCTACCAATTTCCTTGTAAGATAACCAGAAGAGGAAGTTTTAAGAGATCTATCTGCAATTCCTTTTCTTCCACCATTAGCCGCTACAAAGTATTCAAAAGCGCTTAAACCATCTCTGTAATTGCTTTTAATAGGCATAGGGATCCAGTTTCCTCGGGAGTCTCTTACAACACCTTTTATGGTAAGTACCTGTCTTGCTTGAATTTTACCTCCGTTTCCACCTGACTCAACCATCTGGTAAACAGAGTTGTCTTCATCTAACTTTTCCCATGCTTTGTCTGCCAACTCTCCAGCAAAGTCATCCCACATATTTGTAGATATCTTAATCTTCTCGTCTTTAGTCATTAGGCCCTGTAGGTAATTTTCTTGCAGTTGTTCGTCTTTTTTTTCAATCTTCTTTATCTCAGTATCTAAATCAAAATCTACTTTACAATCTTGCATTGCAAAAGAAAAACCTAAATCTGTAGCATACTTAAATCCTAGAAGCTTTAAATCGTCTAGGATTTCAACAACAACTTTTAGAGGGTTTTTCTTTTTAATCTCTATGATGATTTTGTTAATTGTTCGGATATTTACCTGTTCATTTACAAAAGGATACTCCTTAGGAAGAACACTATTAAATATTACCCTCCCTGGAGAGGTTCTTACTGTCTCTCCTTTGATCCTCACAACTATTTCTTCATCTGCTGAAATCTCTCCTCTTTCGTATGCTTTTATAACTTGCTGTTCATTAGGGAATAGTTCTGGTTTTTCAACCTCCCTCATTTCTGTCATTAGGAAAAATCCTATTAACATATCTTTTGCAGGAGTTGCTAAAACTTGTCCATTGGAGATATTTACAATGTTTTTGGAGGACATCATGTCTCTTCGTGCCTCTTCTTCGGCTTCCTTTGTTAGAAGAATATGTACAGCCATTTGGTCTCCGTCAAAGTCTGCATTAAATGCTTTACAGACCAATGGGTGAATTCTAATTGCTTCTCCCTCTACCAATTTAGGGTAAAATGCCTGTACACTGTATTTATGTAGTGTAGGTGCCCTGTTTAAGAGTACTGGTCTGTTTTTTATAACTATTTCTAATATATCCCAAATTTCATCTGATTCTTCTTCTACCATTTCTTTTGCAATTCTTACATTTGCAGCAAGTTCTTGATCTAAGAGTTGGAATATTACAAAAGGTTTAAACATTTCTAATGCTATAGATTTTGGTAAACCACATTGGTCAAACTTAAGACTTGGGTCTCCTTCTATAACTGCCCTTCCAGAGTAGTCCACCCTCTTTCCTAGGAGGTTTTTTCTAAAGATACCCTTTTTGCCTCTTAAGTCATCTGTAAGAGCTTGGTAAGGTAATCTTTTACTATTTCTCATTGGTTTTGAAGGTCTGTGGGAGTTGTCTATTAATGCATCAACAGACTCCTGAAGCATTCTTTTTTCGTTTCTTAAAATGACTTCGGGTGCCCCAATTTCCATCAACTTGGCAAGTCTGTTGTTTCTATTTATAACTCTTCTGTAAAGGTCATTAAGATCTGAGGTAGCAAACTTTCCTCCTGAAAGAGGAATTATTGGTCTTAACTCTGGAGGAAGAACTGGTAATGTCTCTAGTACCATCCAAGCTGGATTAACATTATTATTCTTAAATCCTTCTAAGTATTGTACCCTTCGAGTTGTTTTAGCTCTCTTGTCTCCCTTCTCTTTGTCTGCCTTAATTCTTAATTTTCTAATTTCTTTATCTAAATCTAATTTCTCAAGAAGTTTTTGAATAGCTTGTGCTCCCATCATAGCTTCAAAGAAAAGAAGATCTCTTTCGGAGAGATCAATATATTCATCCTCGGAGAGTACCGTTCCTACCTCTAGTTTTGTAAGAATCTGATCTATTTTCTGATAAAAATTGACTATTTGCTCTTCTTTTTCGGCAAATTCCTTCCTTACTCTGGCAAGAGCTTGTTTTTCTTTGTGTTCTATTTGAGTAACCTTAAATTCATTCTGTTTCTTTTTAGATTTCTTAAGGTCTTTTAATTGTTCACTGAACTCTTCCTCTGTATGTTTTAATTCTTCTTTTAACTGCTTCTCTAATTCTGTCAACTCTTCTTCTTTTAGTTCTTCTGCTTTCTTAACCATTTCTTTCCTCTTCTTCTTTTCTATTTCTACTACCATATATCTTGTGTAGTAAATTACAGAAAGAAGTTTCTTGTGAGGGATCTCAAGGATGATAGACATCTTATGTGGAATTCCGTATGCAAACCAAACGTGAGTTACTGGAACAGCTAAATTAATATGTCCCATTCTTTCTCTTCTTGAATCTTTTGTCGTAACCTCAACCCCACACTTGTCGCAGACTATACCCTTGTATCTTATTTTCTTGTATTTACCACAGTAACATTCATAGTTCTTGGTAGGACCAAATATCTTTTCACAAAAGAGTCCGTCTGGCTCTGATCTAAATGTTCTGTAATTTATGGTCTCTGCTTTTGTAACCTCTCCATATGACCATTCCATTATTTGGTCAGGAGAAGCAAGTGTTAATTGTAGTACATCAAAGTGTTCAAATCCGTTTTTACCTTTCTTCATCTTCTACCTCCTTTCTTTTAATTGGTTGAGTTGAAATTAAATCAAGATTAAGGCAAAGAGCATTTAATTCTTTGACTAATACCTTAAATGATTCTGGAATATTTACGTTTTCTATTTCTTCTCCATGGATTATAGCCTTGTAAGCAGCAGATCTCCCCTTAATGTCATCCGATTTTATGGTTAACATCTCTTGAAGAGCATATGGTGCAGCATGTGCTTCTAATGCCCAGACCTCCATCTCACCGAATCTCTGACCACCCATCTGTGCTTTACCACCTAAGGGTTGTTGAGATACTGCTGTATATGGTCCAGTAGATCTAGCGTGTACTTTTTCATCCGCTATGTGGTGTAATTTAAGAACATATTTTTCTCCAACTGTTATCTTTCTTGGGAATGCTCTACCCGTTCGTCCGTCATACAGTTCCACCTGTTCAGCCATATCTCCTCCAGCTTTCTTTAATTGCTTCTTTAACCATTCTAAATTCTCTCCTTCAAATATTGGGAATGCTAATTTTTCATTTATCATCTTAGCGTACTTTCCAAAGTGGACTTCTTGTGCTTGTCCCATATTCATACGCTTAAGGAATGTTGGTGTAAGAACAATATCTACAGGCTCACCATCTTCTGTAAATGGCATGTCCTCTATTGGTCGTATTGCAGCTATTGTATTTTTATCTCCGTGCCTTCCTGCAATTTTATCTCCAAAGTCTATCTTTTTAGTATTTGCAACCCAAACTCTTACTTCATGTAATACTCCTGGTCTTAATTTGTCGCCCTTATCTGCAGAGAGTATCTGACTTCTAGTGACAATTCCTTCTTCCCCATGAGGGATTCTTAAAGAGTTGTCTCGGACATCACTGGCTGATTCTCCAAAGATTGCTCTAAGAAGCCTCTCCTCTGCGGTAAGTTCTTTTTCTCCTCTAGGAGCAACTACTCCTACCAAAATGTCTCCTGACTTAACTTTTACTCCTGACCTAATTATTCCAGTTGCATCTAATTTTCTTAATATTCTTTCATTAACATGTGGTATATCTGCAGTAATTACCTCTGGACCAAGTTCTGTATCCCTCACGGAAACGGTGTGTTCCCTTATATGGATAGATGTCAGAAGGTCATCTCTAACAATTCTTTCAGATATTATGACAGAGTCTTCGTAGTTATACCCCTCGTAAAACATGAGAGCCGCTTTAAGATTAATACCAACAGAGAGTTCTCCATCTACCATGGTAGGGCCATCTACTAATACGTCTCCTTTCTTAAATTTGTCTCCTACATTAACTATTGGTCTTTGAGAAAAACTTGTGTTGTCATTACTTCTGTAAAATGTTGATAATTCATAATCTTTTAATCCCTTCTTCTTGTACTTAACTGACAATCTGTTTGCATCAACGTATTGAACCTCACCATCCTCTTTTGCAAAGATTCCCCAAGAAGATTGTCTCCCTATAATTTCCTCCATTCCTGTCCCAACTAAAGCAGCTTCCTGCTTTACCAATGGTACTGCTTGCCTTTGCATGTTTGAACCTGTCAATGCACGCATAGCGTCGTTGTGAGATACAAATGGTATCAAAGCCATACCAAGTCCTGCTTGCTGATTTGCCAACACATCTACATACTTAACAATATTGACATCCTCCATCATAAAATCACCGCCATGTCTAACAGGAACTAAAGAGTCTGTAATATTGTTTTTGTCATCTGTAGTGATTGTCGCTGTAGAAATGTAGTGTTGTTCTTCATCCATAGCATCAAGATATCCTATTTCATCTATTATGAAAGGCATTACCTTAACAGTTTCAAGATCTTTTATCTTTGTAAGCTTCTCTATGAGCTTATCATCCACTTTCTGTCCCTTTTTTGCTACTACTTTTTTACCATCTTTAATAGTCTCTCCTATAATTCTATCTGCAAGGTTGGTTTTATTATTATTAACCTCGTTTGTAACCTTCCTATAAGGAGCTTCCAAAAAACCAAACTCGTTTATTCTTGCTAGCATTGCTAATTGAACCACAACACCAATATTGGAACTCTCTGGACTTGTTACAGGGTCAAATTTAGAGTAGTGGGAATTGTGAACCTCTCTAATTGAAAACGTAGCTCTTTGTTTTGTAATTCCACCAGGTCCTCCAGCTGTAACCTTTCTTTTGTTTTCTAATTCTGACAAGATATTTGTCTGATCCATGAACCCTGATAAAGCATTAGAACCAAAAAAGGCCTGAATTGAAGCAGCTATTGGCTTAGTACTAACAAGCATAGAAGGAGTTACCTTCGCATCTTGTCCATACAAACTCATTTTGTCCCTAATGTTTTTCTCTAATCTTCTGATTCCATTTGCTAATTGCCTTTCCAATATTTCTCCAACGCTTCTAATCCTTCTATTACAAAGATGATCTATGTCATCAGGCTCTACCTCTCCATTATTCATCTGGATTAATCTTTTTACTGCAAGAGTTATATCTGAAGGATACAACATTATCTCGTTAGGATTATCTATATCGTAGTCAGTTCCTAATTTTCTATTTAACTGATATCTTCCTATTCTTCCTAGGTCAAACTTCTTAGAACTAAAAAAGTTACTCTTAATATATCGCTCAGCACTTTCTAATGTTACAGATTCATCTGGTCTTAGTTTGTTATATATACTAATAACAGCCTCTTCCTTGTTGTTTGTAAAATCTCTTGCCAAAGTAGCCTCTATATATTTATTCTCCTCATCAGTATCTACCTCGGCAAAAAGTTTCCTGATTTCATCATCACTCTCCCATCCGAACACCCTTAAAAGTTCTGTTATCAAAACCTTCGGTCTTTTAGGAAGTATTCGCATAGAAATAACGTTACGTTTGTTTGTATCTATCTCGTACCATGGACCCCTTCCAGGCATTAACCTTACTTTATATAGAGTTCTCAGTGGTAGCTTGTCTGCCTCTTCGTATAATACTCCCTCAGATCTTACTATCTGATGAGTAACAACTCTTCGAACTCCATTGAAAACAAATACTCCATCACCTGTCATAATAGGAATATCTGCAACGAAAATCTCCTGCTCTTTAATCTCTCCCGTTCTGTTATTTAGAAGTTGAACTTTAGCATATACAGGAACTTCGTATGAGAGACCTTTTGTTATAGCTTCCTCTATATCTCTATAAGGTTCTTCATATTTGAATTCCTTAAATTCCAAAGTCCACATTCTCTCCATTGTATCCTTTACAGGATTAATAGAGGTAAATAATTCTTGGAAACCATGATCTAGGAAATCTTTGAAAGAAGATTGTTGAGCTTTTATGAGATTGGGAAATTCTACATCGCCAGAATAACCTAATCCCAAATTAACCCTTCCAGATCTATTGCGTTTGGGCTTTACCATAGGATAAATTTTTAGTAATGTTATAAGATATTACAAACAGAGGCAACATTTGACATTGACCTAAAATCAAATTATACCGCCTTAAAAGGCAAAATTAAAGACTCGAAGGATATTATCATATTTATGTATAATAGTCAAAGGTTTTCCTTGTAAATTAAACATAATATTAAAATATGTCACTTCGCGTACTTTTCTAACAGATTTATTATATACTGTATACGTCCTTTGTAAAAATACTCTTAATATAATATTATATACTATAAAATGCCCAGAAGAAAGAAGAAAAAACCATTAACTATTCAAAGTAGTGAGACAAAGATTTTACTTGGCCTCATGATGTTTTTAATAGGTTTAACAATTTTGATTTCACCCTTCCTCACAGAACAATCTCCACTTTTTGATAACATTACCCTCATATTAGGATACACATCTATCGCTTGGGGCATACTAATAATATACCTATCCTTTTTCTTTTTAACGAAGAAAAAGAAATTTGTTTCTGCAAAACAATCCATTGGTCTTTTCTTTTTTTCTGCCTGCTTAAATATTCTTCTTTCCTTTTGGTTAATAGAAGAGCAATTAAATAGCCCAGAAGCTCTAAGAGGTGCTGGTGGTCAATTAGGAAAGCTCCTACATCTTTCTTTAAATGACTTCTTTGGAGGACTAATTGAGATAATAATAGTATTAATACTCCTAATCATATCTTTCTCTTTAATCACTGGAACGACTTTAGAACAAATAAGAGATTTTCTTGAAGATTCTGTCCCAGAGGAAGAGGAAAAAGAAGGGTTTTCTCTCAGATCATTCTTTAAAAAACTTGCTCCTACTAAAGATCTTAAAGATATTAAAATAACCGCAGAAGATAACAAAGAGGAAGAAATCCCAAAGGTTGAAAGTGAGGAAGAAATACAAAGGAGGTTAGACAGCATACTCACTGAAGAAAAAACTAAAGAAGAGACTAGAGATACTATCGATGAAACACAGGATACAGACCTTAGAGACAATGGAGATACTTCTAAAAGAAAGGATGTCGAGAACAAAGAGCCTGAAAAACCTAGATTCCAGAACTGGAAATTTCCTGGTGTAGACATTTTACAAGAGGGAGAAATTCAAGAACAAGACAAAGAGCTTTACAAAGAAAAAGCTTTAGTAATTGAACAAACCTTGAGAAGTTTCGGGATCCAAGCAAAAGTTGTCGCAGTAGCTGTAGGCCCTACTGTACTGCGTTTTTCTCTTAGTATTAGTGTTGGAGTTAAGGTCTCTAGAATTAAAAATTTAAGCAATGACCTAGCCCTTGCTCTTGCTTCCCAAACCTCTTCTGTGAGAATAGAAGCGCCCATCCCGGGAACTTCTTACGTAGGAGTGGAAATCCCTAATCCTACACCAAACTTCGTATATGCTAAAGAAATGGTAACCAGACTGAGGAAAGAGAAAGATAAGTATGAATTGCCTTTAATTCTAGGAAAAGACATTACCGCCAAAACTCGAATTAAAGATCTTGCAAAAATCCCTCATCTTCTCGTTGCTGGAGCTACTGGTACAGGAAAGTCTGTTGCAATAAACTCTTTGCTTACTGGACTTTTAATGACCAAAAGTCCAGATGAAGTAAAATTCCTAATGATAGACCCCAAAATGGGAGTGGAGATGGCTATTTACAATGGTATCCCACACCTTCTAAACCCTGTAATAACAGACTCTGAAGCTGTCATAAATGCACTTCAGTGGACCATCGAAGAAATGATGAGACGATACAGACAGTTAAAACAGGTTAGGGTGAAGAAATTAACTGAATATAATAAAAAGGTTGGTTACCTAGCCATGCCATATATCATTGTTGTCGTAGACGAAATGGCAGACTTAATTCTTAGCTCTGGAGTTGATGTTGAAACAAAAATTCAGAGATTAGCCCAGATGGGACGAGCTGTTGGAATTCACCTAATATTAGCAACCCAAAAACCAACAGTAAACGTAATCACGGGATTAATTAAATCAAACATCCCTGGAAGAATGGCCTTTGCAGTGGCAACAAGTGTAGACTCAAGAGTTATCCTTGACGAATCAGGGGCAGAGACTCTTCTTGGAAATGGAGATATGTTGTACAAAGACCAAACAACTCCAAAATCATTAAGAATACAAGGAACTAACACTACTACTGAGGACTCTGAGAGCGTAATAGAAGCCATAAAAGAACAGGTTAAAGACAAAGAGCTTAAGTATTCAGAAGACCTAACAGAAGCCATAGAGAAAGGCCCCGCTGATGACATATTAAACGGCAAGAGAGAACGTGACCCCGAATTTGAGAAAGCTCTTGCAGTAGTCCTTTCCACACAGAAAGCTTCCTCTTCCTTCTTACAAAGAAAAATGAGAATCGGTTACAACAAAGCTGCAAGAATAATAGACCAACTTCACGCTGCAGGAGTAGTAGGCCCACAAAAAGGCTCTAAACCAAGAGATGTCCTCATAACATCACCCGATGAGATCTCTGACAAGCTGACAGAGGATGACGAAGATATGCCAGACGTAGTAGAATAGGAGCATGATTACCGCAGGTGAAGTATTAAAAAATAAAAGAGAACTACTTGAAAAAAGCTTAGACAGAGTTTCTTTAGACACAAAGATTCAAAAACGCTTCCTTGAATATATTGAGAACAATCAATTTGATTACTTTGACTCTGAAGTTTTCCTAACCGGCTTTATCAAAATATATGCACAGTATCTAGAATTAGACACAAATAAAATACTAGCCCTCTACAGAAGAAGCAATCCTAACAAGACTTTTAATAGAACAGATAATAAAACAGGGAAAAAACAAAAAAAGTTTTTTGACAACTTAAATAAAAAAAGCAAACTCAAATTTCTAAATCCCAAAACATTGCTCTCTGCCTTCCTAATAGTCTTTCTGGTGATAATAATTGGATATATTGGATTACAAATATATAAATTCCAGAGCCCACCAAGTCTTACCATTACACAGCCTATGAATGAGAGTGAATTTACATCTGAAAAGATTACCGTCAAAGGAGAAAGCGAAACAGACGCTACCGTTGAAATAAACGGCACAACCGTAGAAATAAATGAAGATAACAAATTTGAGAAAGAAATAACCTTAAAAGAAGGCTCAAATATTATAACGGTAAGAGCAAGGAAGAGAAATACGCTAGAAAAAGTAGAAACCTTAAAAGTAACATATACCAAAGAGACAACACAGGAGGTCGAAGAGGAAAAGGAGCAAGAGAAACAGATAGAAAAAACAATTAAATTGGAGGTCTTTGACTCCCCTGCCTGGATCCGACTAGATGTCGACAATGAAAACAAACTCTCAGAGGTAGTTGAGCCCTCTGAATATGAATTTACAATAGAAGAAAACCTTTACATAATAACCGGGAGACTTAGTAACACAAGACTTTCATACAACGGAGAACCTCTCGACTGGCAGCAAAACCAAAGTACCGGAGTTGCAGAACTTACATGTGAAGTTAAAGATCAAACCCTCTCTTGCGAATAATAACTCTCTGAAACCCTCAAGAAGTGATATAATCTAGCTAAATATGGATTCCTCAAACAACCAAATAGAAGAGATAAAAGATAGACTAGACATTGTTAACGTAGTTGAAAAATACGTTAAATTAAAACGTACTGGAAAAAACTATGCTGGTCTTTGTCCTTTTCATAACGAAAAAACCCCTTCCTTCATAGTCAGCCCGGACTTACAGAGATATAAATGTTTTGGCTGTGGAGAAACAGGAGACATCTTTAATTTCCTACAAGAGATTGAAAATATTGACTTCCCAGAAGCCTTAGAAAAACTTGCCAAAGAAGCCGGCGTAGAGCTTAAAAAATCTCCGTACAATTCAAAATACAAAGTTCTAGAAGAAATTAACTACAAAGCTACAAAATACTTCTACAATAAATTTAAAGAGAGCAAAAAAGCCCAAGAATACATGAAAAAAAGAGGCTTTCACAAGGAGACTCTGAAAAATTTTGGAGTAGGGTATGCGCCTAAAAAACCACAACTAAAGGAATACCTATCAAAAAGCAAAAACTACACACAAAGAGAACTTCTCGACTCTGGGCTTTTTACACTAAAAGATAAAGAACTAAAAGAAAAATTCTACGACAGAATAATGTTTCCCATTAGGTCAAAGAGAGGTAAAGTCCTTGCCTTCACAGCAAGAGTCTTACCCGGAAATGACTGGGGACCTAAATATATGAACTCCCCTGACACCCCAATATTCCACAAGAAAGAAAATCTTTTTGGGCAATATGAATCAAGACAGGAAATTAGAAAATCAGACCTTGCAATAATATGCGAAGGCTCTACTGACGTGATCTCAGCACACCAACATGGGATTAAAAACATCGTGGCTCCCCTTGGAACAGGCTTAACACAAGAACAGTTAGAGAACCTTTCTAAAATAACAAAAAACTCCTTGTTCTTCTTTGACAGTGATAAGGCTGGGAAAGATGCCTTGATTAGAGCTTTTAAAATTGCTTCTGAACTTAAACTTATCCCCTATGCTACAACACCAGAACCACATAAAGATATTGACGAATTACTACAAAAAGATCCTAAAAAGATGAAGAAGCTTATTAAAAACAAACGAGAGGCTTTCTTCTTTATCCTAGAAGATTTTCTAGCAGATAAGAATCTTAACAGGCTTGAAGACCTAGATAGGGTAAGAAATTTTATAGGCTCCCTCCTCTTTTCTGTTAAAGACGACGATGTAAAAAAATATTATAGTCGTAAAGCCGCAAGCATTACTAAGATTAATTCGCTGAGGTTTAGTAAAGGCAAAAACTCAAGAGTTGTAAAAAATACCTCAAAACCACAACTTCCTGTGAAAGCGGCTAATAATAAACTCTATAGGAAATATATACAGCACCTACTCTTGTTAGACAATATTGATGAAGAATTTCTACTCAAAAAAGACCAGTTTGAAATTACCGATCTCAAAGAAATTTATACAGAAATTTTAAAACACTATAAAAAGGGAAGGGAAAAGCTGTACAACAACCTACACAACAACTCCGAGATTGCAGAAACCTTTGAGCAGATCGTTTTTGACCTAACAGATATACCAACAAACAAAGAAGCCGTGATAGAAGAGTTAAAAAGTATAATGAAAAAAATAGAGACCAAGACCTTACAGGCAAAACAGAAAGATTTAAGCGTAAAGGTTGCTTTAGCCGAGGAAAGTGGTAAAAATAAAGAAGCCGAGAAGTATTTAGAGAAACTAATTAAGATAAACAATCTTTTAAAGGAAAGGGAAAATGCCTGACATATCTGAATATGATAAGCTAGATTACGACTATTCCACATACTGGACTCAAAGAGTTTATGAAAACCTTTCTGAGAAAAACGTATTAAACAAGATATTTTCAGAAAAAAGAGGAAGGTGGTTCTTAGATGTTGGTGGATCATACGGAAGATTAGCCTCTACATACGCTACACAGTACAAAAACTCAGTAATAATAGATTACTCCTTAAAGACACTTCAGAAAAATAAAGAAGTCGTAAAAAGTAAATACCCAAACATTCAATTAATAGCTGCAAACGCATACAACATGCCCTTTAAGAAAGACGTTTTTGATGGAGCACTAATGGTCAGAGTCCTACATCATATGCAGAAACCTAAAAAATACTTTAAAGAAGTAAAAAGAGTTCTCAAAAACAATGCTACCTATATACAGGAATTCCCAAACAAAGTACATTTAAAAGCCACAATTCGGGCTTTATTAAAGTTTAATTTACAATTCTTTAACAAAAAGCCCTACAAACAACCAATAGGGACTCATCTGGAAGGATCAAAGAAAGGGCAAGGGGGAATTTTTCTCAATTATCATCCTACACATATCAAAAAACTCTTTACATCCCTGAATTTTCATGTAAAGAAAAAAGTTGGCTGCTCGTTCCTAAGATCCCCTATTGTTAAAAAAATAATCAGTCAAGAAATAATGTTTTTCTTTGAAAAGATAATGCAAAATCTCTTCTCTTGGACAAATATTCCTCCAAGCATATTTTTTGAGACCACAATAAAAAAGAAGGATAAAAATAAAAAAGAATTTAAGAACCTAGAGGAAATTCTCGTCTGTCCTGCCTGTAAAGGAGAACTAACTTTTGAGACACAAGATCTAGCATCTTGTACAAGCTGTTCTAAGAAATTTTCAAAAAAGGAGGAAATATGGGATTTCAGAATAAAATGATTGAGACAAAAAGATCCCTCGGACAAAACTTCTTCACAAACAAGAATCTTGCCAAGCAAATCGCTAAAATTGTACTAGAAGAAAACCCTGATATAATAGTGGAGATTGGGCCCGGAACAGGCTCGTTTACCCAATTCCTACACAAAGACAATCTGCAGAAGTTACTGTTAATCGAAAAAGATAATACTTTGTCAAAAAAACTTGCTGAGGAGTATTCCCTTGCAGAAATTATAAACAGAGACTTTTTAGAATGGTCCTTTGAGGAGTTAGAGAAATATAGAGATAAAAGGATCCTCTTTTTTGGCTCCCTGCCTTACAATGTTAGTAAAAAAATAATTAAGAAAATCATAACCTCAGAGTACTTTAATACCAATTCTTACTTCATTCTTCAAAAAGAAGTTGCTCAAAAATATACTAGTTTACATCCAAATAATAGCCTTCTATCTACCTATACTAACCTCTTTGCTGATGTAAAAAGACTTTTTGACATATCTCCAGAATCCTTTAAACCAAGACC
>CAYQYH010000008.1:0-6967 GCA_964421735.1 uncultured Candidatus Saccharibacteria bacterium
TGTAAAATGAGAATGAGACAAAAGAGACAGTATAAAAAAAGGGGTTCAGTGTATTGTATTTTGAGCAATATGTTGTTAGATATAATTAAATAGCTAAAGATCTATGACTATTGTGGAAAAATCTCAACTTTTTGTAACAATTAAACCTTATAGTTGAAAACTATAGAGGTTTTTGCTAGAATACTGGGAATAATCTAATAAAGTTTCTTGATATGTCAAGACAAGAGATATCCTCAGAACTGCCTAATGAAAAGATTATGAGAGAATCTTTTAATAATTCTGTTGCTGATATACTTGAAAATGAAGAGAGATTCCTCAAAGATAGTGAAGATATAAAATGTGGTTTAGAGGTTGAGTATTCTCTTCTCTCTTCTAATGGAGATCCTGTATCTGAGGAAGAGCGGAATCGTATTTGTGAGAAGTTACCATATACTGATATTGAGTTAGGTGCTGCTCAACTTGAAATGAGAACCGAACCTGTTGATATTAGAGAGGGGATTCACACATTATTAAATGAGCTAATTGAACGAGAACTGCAAATAAAAGAAATTGCAGCTCAAGAAAAGACTGCTGTTCTTAGAAGCGGTACAAACCCTTTTGTAGGAGTAAAAGAGATTAAAAGATCTAGTGCTTCTAAATATAAAATTGTTCCAAATTTTCATAATGATAACAGGACCGATATGGCCACTATTATAGGTGGTATCGATACAGTAGACATTGGAGATGCGGCGATAATAGGTATTACAAATTCCATTCAGCTTAATATAGAGGCGAAAAGTTTTATAGATTCTGTAGATTTGTTAAATAGATCTTTTTCTATAGGTCCAATGGTAGTAGCTGCTTTTGGCAATGCTAGATTTTTAGAGTTAAAAGATACAGGGATAGAGGATTTGAGAATGATTGGTTGGGAAAAAAGTCATGATACAAGAACACTTAAAGAATTAGAGGAAGGAAAAGTAACTCGAATAGGGTTGCCGGCTAGATATTATAAGGATTTGGAAGATTATTTCAAATCTGTAGCAGAATATCCTTTTATTCTTAATGCCCCTGAGAGTGCATTACAGATAGGTCTAGGATTGAACTGGCGAGATACTAGAATAAAAGTAGTAGATGATTCTCTTGTTGTTGAATTTAGGCCTGTATCAACACAGCCTGTAGCAGAAGAAAGCTTTGCTTCAATGATGTTCTATTTAGGGAGATTATTATGGTCTAAGGAAAACAAAGAAGAGTTATTACCTATTGAATATGTTAAACAAAATCGTGATTCGGCAATGCTAGAAGGCTTACGAGGAGAACTTTGGATAAACAGTAATGGTCGTATTGAAAAGTTAAAGACACAGGAAGTTTTAATGTTGGAAGCTAATCGTGCGGCAAAAGCCCTTGAAGAGAAGGGACTCTATGATGAGACTATGAATGATATATATGAAATTATATGTCGTAAAATTGTAGGATTAGGAACGGGGGATATTATTAGAAAGATTCGCCAAGAGAATTTCAATAATGGAGCGAACTTAAAGGATTCACTACTTGAGGCTATGAAAGAAACAAAAGCTTTAGATTAGAAGTTTGTAAATGGAAAAAGAATATGAGGTAAAAAAAACAGAAGTAAAAATGGTAGGGGTAGAACTTGAAAATCCCTTCCCTTTGGGATTTGGGGTGTTACATCAACTCCCTCGGGTGTTTTACATTATTGAAGCGGAGTCAAAAAGGGGAGACAAAGTTTCTGGAGTAGGTGAAGCAAGTATAGATTTCCCATTTTCAAATTATGATGCTTACGATGTCTACGATGCCCTAGAAAAGCTAGATGTTGAGGGAGCAAAAATTAGTGATAGAAAGAATTTGCTAGAATCAAAGAAGAATAGGGAAGAATTATTGTCTTTTACCCCTGCTGCTTTTTGTGCGTTTAATATGGCCTTGGATGATGTGGCGGGCCGTGCTGATAAGAAATCCGTTCTAGATTATTATGGAGAAAGCAGAGAGAAGTTAAGAATTATGTCTAGTCTTGGTTTTACAGAAGATTATGATATATTGATTAGAGATATTAATAGTAGACTAGAAGAAGGCTTATTGCCCAAAGTTAAATTAGGTAAAACAGTTGGAGAGGATTTAGCTACACTTGAAATCTTGGATAATGAACTTCCTCCTAGTGCGAAGTTTGCTATAGATTTTAATGCCCAATATTCTATAGAAGAAGCTGAGGAATTCCTCTCAGTTCTAATTAATGAACAGAAGTTTAATCCGAAGAGAGTAGTATTGTGGGAACAGCCTACAAAAAAGATTGAGGGGATAAGAGGTCTGAAAACTTTTAAAGATTTTTTACACAGGTTTGATTCTGATGTTATTGTTGTTGCAGATGAATCGTTCGTTGATGTTGAAGATGCAATAAAATGTGCGGAAAATGGTATTGGTTTAAATTATAAAATTCACAAGATTGGAGGTTTATTTATAGCTCATGAAATTGAAGAAATTTTGCGAAAAAGATCTTTGTTGAGGCAGAATGCTTTGGTTGGAGGTACTTTCCCTACTGCTATAGGTAGGGTTTATGATAGACAAGCAGGCGTTTCTCTCTCAAGCACAAGGTTGCCAAGTGATGGAATGGAACCGTCAAGTAATTGGTTTAAGGGCCCAAAACATTTTATAAAAGAAGATTTTTTGAGACCGAATAACTCGGGGATGGTAGAAGCTCATAAAGGAGATGGGTCGGGAGTTACAGTGGATTGGGAGAAAATATCAGAATTTATTGTCAATGATCCAAGAGAAGAATATAGCAAAGTTCGTAATGGATTGTCTGGGGAAAAAATAAAAATTCAATTAAGAGGAAAGGGAACATATGCCGAGAAGTATAAAGAGATGACGGGGAAGAATGCTGAATGGAACTTGTAATTAATTAAATTAAAATAACAATTTCACAAATGAGGATATTAGGAATTGAACATGCACCACAAAGAGCTGATGGAATTAAAGAATCAATAGAGTCAGAGATTCAAGGAAACCTGTCTGTGGAGATTGTCGGAGTATATAACGAGGATGCTGCATTAAAGCCTATTGAAGAACTTGATGCCATAGTCTTAAGCGGTGGACCTATGGGAGTCTATCAGTTAAGTGAAGAAAAATATGAATATATCAAAAAAGAAGTAGAGTATATAGAGGAGGCTATCGCCAAAGGAACACCTATATTGGGAATATGTTTTGGTCATCAATTGTTATGCGATATTTTCGGAGGAGAGGTAAGAAGAATAGAGGAGAGGAATGAAATAGGATGGTTTGATGTTGAAATATTGGATAGAGAATCCCCATTATTTAAAGAAGTAAGTTCTCCACTGCATGTTTTCCAATATCACAATGATCATATAATATCTCCCCCTTCTAGGACGAAGATTCTCGCCCAATCAGAGAGGTGTGAAATTCAGGCTCTAAAATATCAAGATTACCCTATCTATTCGGTACAATTCCATCCTGAGATTGCAGAACAAAAAGGTAGTAATATATTTGAAAGGTTAGGTTATACACACATAGGATTGCCAGAGGAATCAATTAGTGATAGGACTAAGATATTCCGAAATTTCTTGTTAGAAACTGTAAAGAATAAAGCTTGATGTCCCTTGTTTTAGTGGGTATAATTACCTCAGAACTTTTATTTAAATAACTTTTTTATGTTTGAGGAAATAGAAAGGATGGATAAATCTGATAGAACTTTGAAAGAAATAGAAAAAGAAGCAAAAGAGGTTAAAGATTTAAGCCAACTTACTGCAGAAGAACAATATGAAATAATCATTGACAAATCGAGTGAGGGTTTGGAAAGCTATGTCGGAGAGGAACTTTTTGCTCAACTATCCTACTCCAAGGAAACAGGTATTCCTCTTAAAGTTAAATTTGGGATAGATCCGACAGGTTCGGAGATTCATATAGGTCATGGAGTGCCATTAATTATGCTTGGGAGGTTTCAAAGGATGGGACACAAAGTTGAGCTATTAATAGGAGATTTTACTGCAAAAGTAGGAGATCCAACAGGGACAAATAAAGAAAGAGATGTCTTAACAGACAAAAAGATTCAGGAGAATATGAAGAGATACATTGAACAAGTTTCTAGAGTAGTGGACTTTTCTAAGGAGAATATTGAAGTTAAGTATAACTCTGAGTGGTTAGGTAAAATGAACTTTGAAGAATGGATAGAGATTACTCGACAAGTAAGTGCTAACAAATTGGTGCAGAGGGATTATTTCCGAAAGAGGGTTGAGAAAGGAGAGAGAGTTTCAATGTTGGAATTATCATACCCACTTTTAATGGCTTACGATTCAGTTATAATGGAACCAGATGTTGAAATTGGAGGAGAAGATCAATTGGTTAATCTTTTGTGGTGTCGTGAATTAATGGAAACTGCTGGGAAAAAACCGGAAACCTTTGTTACAGTCGATATTCTCTCTGGCATTAGTTCAGAAACAGATGAAGACGGTAATTTGAAAAAGATGAGTAAGAGTGCTGGTAACTATATTAAAATAGAGGAAGATCCTAACGAGATGTATGCACGTGTAATGTCTTTGCCTGATGAATTGATGTGGGGTTGGTTTAAGAATCTCACATATGTATCCGGGAAGGATATTGAGTATATAAGAGAGAAAACTCAAAGTGGAGAATTCCATCCCAAAGATGTAAAGAGATTGTTATCAAGATTGGTAGTATCGACTTTCTATTCAGGAGACCAAGGGATCGTTAATAAAGCCGAAGAAATTTTTGATCAAAAATTTGGAGATAATAAAGCAATCGTTCCTGAGGATATTGAAACACATCAGGGAAAGGTAGGAGAAAGCTTAATAGAAGTTCTTAGCCGTATTACAGGAGAATCTAATAGTTCCTTGAGAAGAAGTGTTCAGGGTATTTATATCCTAAAAGGTGAGGACTATGAGCGATTTGATTTAGATTCTTTTTTGGGAAGACAAATTGAAAATGAAGAGATTCTGTATATTAGAAAGGGAAAAAGAAGATTTTATCAAATTGAAGCTGTAGAGGAATTTGATAAAGAGGAAGACGCTGAGGAAGAAGCTAAACCTCAAACTACATACGATAAGGTGTCGACTATTGTAAAGGAAGAATATTTAATTGAAACGGAACCTTCTTTGCAAATGCTTGGGGAGTCCTTAAATTCTCAAGAAGGAAAGGAAAAATCTATTTACTATGGAACAGGGATCGCTACCCCTGAAGCATTAAGTGTAGGGTTACCCTTTGATATATTAGGGATTGCTTTTCTAAACGAGAAAATCAGGAGGGAGGCTGGATTTCATAAGGTTTATCACCATGTGGCAGATACTCATGCAAAGACAAACGTATGGGCTAGTGCAAAAGAAGTTGACAAAAAGGGTAAAGAAGTTCAAGCTAGTTTAACAAAGGTATTTAAGAACTTAGGACTTGACAGTTTTGAAGTGATTCTGTCTTCTAATTTCGATCAGAAACCGGATTATGAAGAACTACTTAAGGAATTTGAAAGTTCAGATAAGCATGATTATGTTAAGCATGAAATGGCGGACATGGAGTGGTATCGTAAAGAGAAAAATGTTGTACTTAAGACTGGATGGATAATTCAGGCAAAGGAAACAAGAATAGGTTCAGATGAGAGATTGTTTGATCGCGAATATAGGAAATTCAAAGGGGATGATAGTATGTCATTTATTTATGTCAAAGCAGGAAAAACTTTAGACCCTGATAGACCAAAGGCTTCGCCATATATTCAAATACCTGGTGAAAACAGATTGTTGCTTAAGAAAGATGAAGATGTTAAGGGGAAATTTGAAATAGCGAGAGATAAAACCCCTGGTACTATAAATCATATCGAAGAGATAGTTCAATTGTATGAGGAGCTCTTTGGTAGTTTAGGAGATTTAACAATAGAAGAAAAGGTTGAAACTATTTTAAAGGTATGTTTTAAATAAGTGTGCCAAGGTACTCAAGTGGTCAACGAGGGCTGACTGTAAATCAGCTGGTTTATACCTCCACTGGTTCGAATCCAGTCCTTGGCATTTTAAATACTTTTCTAGAAGTTTTTGTTTAATGACTCCTCAAGTAGATTGAGATTCTTGATAACAAAATTGTATGTTGTAGCTAAACGATATAGATCTTCCTTTTTATCAATTTTTTTAATACTATCGAAGACTTTTTCTAATATATTGGGATTGAGAGTCCTTGGTGTTTCTTGTTCTAATATTTGGGCTATAGAAAATCCGTCTTCAATGCTTTCAGTTACGACGTAGACATGATTTATTGTCTCGGCCCACAGTCCAAATCTGTCATATAATTCCTTATCTGTTTTTTCTGTGAGGCAGTTTTCAATAAAAGTTTCAAGTTCTTTCGGTGTCTCAAATTGAAACTCTTCAACCTTTAAAATAGATGGTACCAAATCGTTGGTTGATATTGTCTCAGGAAAAGCGTCAAAGTTTTCAAGAGGAGTTTTATTTGTAGAAATCATATCAGAATTATATCATAAATTTATAAGCTGAGGATAAGATTAAGTAGTACTTAAGGAAGAATGAGGTATTATAATACAAGTATATCAGAAGAATATTCACAATCCTATGAAAAACAGTGTTTTACTGTACTACATCAACATTCTACCTTCGAACCAAGGGCTATTAATTTGAGTCTGTTTTTGAGGTTTTTCATCCACCAGGCCTTACTTTTGAGACTTTCACTTTTTAGGATCAAAATAACTCAATACCAGAAAGGATTCCTAGCTATAGTGCATGGGTCTTGTAGCAACCTTGAAAGAATGGCGGAATGGACGGGACTCGAACCCGCAGCCTTCGCAGTGACAGTGCGATGCTCTAACCAATTGAGCTACCACTCCATATATACGCAGAAAGTATATCAAACTACACCTAAAATAACAATTGTAGTATTATGTTAAAATACAATCCTAATATATATTACTTACACCAATAATATGACAGAAATACCAAAAGAACCACAAGTAGAAAAT
>CAYQYH010000009.1:0-3569 GCA_964421735.1 uncultured Candidatus Saccharibacteria bacterium
CTTAGCTTTTACGTCTCTTTCCTTAATTAATTCCTTTGCTTCATTTCCCTTTAGCTTAATAGCTTCCTCGTCAGATATAAACTTGTATTGCTTACCAGAGTTAATTGCTCCAACACTCATTCCTAAAGAATTTAAAATGTGACCATTCCATTCAGCATCTCTTCGTGCAAGATAATCGTTAACCGTAACCAAATGAGCACCTCTTCCCGTTAGAGCATAAAGATACAAAGGTAAATTTCCTGCAAGGGTCTTTCCCTCACCCGTAAACAATTCAGAAATCTTGTTGTCAAAAAGAATATATCCAGCTAAAATCTGGACATCAAAATGCCTATGGTTTGCAACTCTCTTAGAAGCTTCTCTTACTACTGCAAATACCTCAGGTAATATTTCATACAACCTTTCTTTTTCTCTTTCTAATTTCTTCTGCAGTTCTACCTCTTCCAAGGTAGAGAATTCTTCTCTACCTTTTTCTAAATCGACATTTAGTTTTTTTCTAAAGCTTTCTGTCTTCTCTTTAAGTTGCTCATCTGTAAGTTTAGAAACTTTTTCTTCTAACCTGTTTATTTCATCTACAGTTGGTTGTATTTTTTTAAGTTGTTTTTCGTTTGAATCGAAAAGATTTTTTAGTATATCTAGCATATTATGTTGTTAGAAAGTAATCCCTTGATTATATATCATTTTGTGAAATTTAAGAAAAATTTAATTTTTACCCTGTATATTAGTAGATACATGATCAAATATTTTCTTAAAGTTCTTTTTACACTTCTTTTTCTTAACTTGTTAAGCAGGACTATTTTTGCAGAGGTTAGACTACTTACCCCTGCTAATGGAGAGGTTCTTAAGGACGTGGTAGTTAACTTTGCTTGGGAAGAAGTTAATTCTGAGAGTGAATATGTCTACCAATATGTTCTTTACACAGGAGAAAATTTAACGAGTGGGGCTATTCTTAGAATTTTAGAAGAAAGAGAAATAACGAGAGGTTTAGTGAATAATAAAATATATTTATGGAGAATTAGGTATCACCCTAAGGATAGTTTCGAAGATGTTTTTGAATTCGAGACAGAACCTTTCATACTTAGCATTAACAAAGAAATTCCCAAAGAGATGTTAGATGAATATGTAAAACAAACAGAGGATACTAAAGAAGAGACGGAAGAGGAAGATAAAGAGGATGAAAACACAAGAGAGGAAGAAGAAGAGAAAGAAGAGGAAAAAATAGAAGAGACTCTTACTTCTGAAGGTAAGGAGCAGTCTCAGCAAGAAACAAAGCCTGTCATAGAGAACATAAGAGACGAAAAGGAGGAAGAAGAAAAAACCAATAATCTAAGAGAAAAGGAAGAACTTGCTAACAAACAAACACCTTTTCAAAACCCTCCTCTAATTACTCCTTATTTAAAAACAGAAACTACCCCTGTTCAAGAGAGTGAGTTTAATTGGAATCTAAATAGTAGCAGGGAGATACTTGGAATTTCGCAGGTAAAGAGTCCTACCAAATATAACGGAGAAGACATTGTTTGTAAGTTTAAATATTTTAAAAGAAACAACTCTTTAGAAAAAATATATTGCAATATTCCTAAGATTCAATTTCAAGAAGAGATTAAATACCCGTTTGCAAATGAATACTCTATCTTTGTAAAAGGACAGGTCACAAGAGCTTTCAATGTTCAGGTAGATGAATATGGTTGTAAATTTAACTTACTTAAACCAACCTCCTGGTTTGGATGTAACAAGAAGTTTCTACAGAGTAATATCCTTGCTTTAAAACCTAATATGTTTTTCTATTTGTACAAAGATAATAGAAGAGTTACTGTTAGATCGTTCTTTTTAGAAAACAACATATTTAGAATTATGGCAGGGCATGTTAGAAATGTTGAGAATATGGAATTAGTACATACGTACAGAATGGTACACAAGGAATATGACTTCTTCCATGAAGAGCGCTCTACCTACAAAGTTTGGCCCGTAGATTACGAAGAGAGGGAGAATAGAGAGAACTACAGAGAGAATAAAAACATAGAGGGAAAATCGTTTTCGTTTCCTTTTAACAAAATAATAGGGGTTACACAGTGGTATGGAAACACCGCTTACCAAACTCCACATAGCGGGATAGATTTTGGAGCAAAGAAAGAAAACGTCTTAGCAGTTGGAGATGGAGAAGTAGTAGCTAAGGGTTGGGATAGTTACTACGGTGATTGTCTTTCTGGAGGAAATTATGTAAAGGTTAAACAAAGTAATGGTATGTATACCGTGTATTTTCATCTACAAGATATTTCTGTAAATACCGGAGACATTGTTAAAAAAGGACAGGCTATTGCTAAGAGTGGAAATACTGGGGCATGGAATTGTCAGCCATTGGCATACCACTTACATTTTGAAACAAGATTAAATGCTTCCTTTAGTTCACATACTAATCCTGTTAGGTATATAGATGTGGACTGGAACAGAGTCCCAACTTTAGGATATGCAAATAATCCTGGAAGATTAACAGGGGAAAATCCTCACCCTGGGTGGTAGAAATTTGAGATGTTTTTGGAGTGTATGTAGATATCTAAATTAAGAGCCATATTTTATGCAAAATATTTTAGAAAAGATTGTCTCTTTTCTTTTTTTAATTGTTAATTTCTTTCTTAGTATTATTGCTAAGATTACTGTTAATATGATTGTTCCTGAAGAATTTGTTGACATTAATATAGTTGCAAACATTACAAATCCTCAACAGGTTATTTGGAAGAGTAGTGATGAGATACTTTTTGTAACTAACGGAGATATTTGGGAGTATGATATTACTGAAAAAAGTAGTAAAAAGGTAGGAGAAAGAAAGGGTAATGAGTTTGTTGGATTAACAAACGATGGGGATATTATGTTGTGTGAAATAGAGCATTTTACAATTTCCTCCTATGATGAGTTTTCAACTAAGTTTGTAGTTAAGGGTCTTAATAACGAGGAAGAAAGAGAGATGTATTTTTTTGAGACTATTAGACCAATATATTTAGATAGTGAGAAGATATTAGCTGTTACAGCGGTTGACTTTCTAGAAACACATTTTTACAAGATAGATATTAAGAGTGGTGAGATGAAGGAGGTAAAAGAACCTAAAGATAACATTGCCCCTGTATATATTCCAGAGGATATAGATATTAAAGATATTTATTTTGGAGAAAATGGGGATTATGTTCTAGAAGATGTGTTTGGGAATGTTTATGTGTGTGTTAAGAGTTGATTGTCCTATATTAAAAATAAAAATTAAAACTATTACCTTTTTAGTAAAAATTTAGTATAATGGTGACGAAAAGATCTGGTCTTCGAACTGTCACCGTATGGTGCGCGTGTCTGGATTTACTCCAGAATAGAGACCAGATCGCTTTTTTCCAAAGCCTTTTCACTACAGAAAAACCAACTATATGACCTATTAATTACACAAACCAATCATTAGGTACATAAGCAAAGAAATACCCAATATTCCCAAGAACAAAGAGAACTATTAACCCAATAACCAATATGTTTAGTATCTTTTTATTCTTAATCTTCAAAAAGTATTTAGAAAAAACAACATACATAATTGGTAAAAC
>CAYQYH010000010.1:0-7417 GCA_964421735.1 uncultured Candidatus Saccharibacteria bacterium
AAGGGGCAAATTCATGAAAACGGTGCTACTTTTAAATCTCCTAAGCAAGGAGACATTTATGAATTAACCCCAGAGAGTTCTATAGACATACAAATGAAAATAGATCCTGACGTCATGGTAACTCTAGACGATTGCAGAGCTACAGATTTAACAAGAAAAGAAGCAGAAGAATCTGTACAGAGAACTATTGCTTGGGCAAAAAGATGTAAGGATCATTTTGAAAAAGAATATGGAGGAACGAAAGAGACAGGAAAACTTCTAACGGCAGTTGTTCAAGGTGCGAACTTTTTAGATTTAAGAGCTAGCTGTGCAAAAGAGTTGGTTAAAATTGGTTTTGATGGATACAATTTTGGGGGTTTTGTTATAGACGAAAACGGAGAGTTAGTGGTGGATGAGATGCAGGCTACAATAGAAAATATACCGGAAGATACAATCAGATATGCTATGGGGGTAGGCAAGCCCGAGGATATTATTAAAGTCGCAAAATTAGGATACAACCTCTTTGACACCGTTTTAGTAACTAGGAATGCAAGACATGGGACTCTGTATACCTCTGAGGGGGAGCTTAATATAAGGAATAGTAAAATGGCCCTTGATACAAAACCTGTGGACCCAGAATGTAAATGTGAGTGTTGTAAAAACTATTCTAGAGCTTATTTGTATCATATGATGAAAAATGGGGAAGCAACGGCTCAGATCCTAGCAACCATACACAATCTTACATACTACCAGGATCTGATGAGAAGCTTAAATAAGAAAGAAGTTTGAGGAAATACTCCAAAAATGATATCATTACGGAAGTCTTTAATAAAGACACTTTTGGTGAAAAAAAAGAATTTAAGAAATTTACTTTTATATATGAAATTTAAAACAAATACAGTAAAAAGAATGTGTTTGCTTGGAGCTACAAATCTCCTTAATTAATTCTCCAAAAGTGTCTAAATAGAGGTTAAATTAAATTTTTAATTTAGACACATGGAAACAGTATTGTTTATTCTCGTTGCTGTAATAGTTACGGCTATCATCGTGGTTCTTGTCCTTAAATATGGATTTCACTGGGTAAACGTAAATGATATCCCTGCACAAGAGATAGAGGAAGCGGCTAGGAAGATTATGAAGGAGAAGTTTGACGAGGTGGAAAAAGAAATTGCGGAGATGAGGAAAAAAGAAGAGTTAAGGATAAAAGGAATTAGAAAAGAAAGCACAGAGCATGAGGAGATGTTAATTGAGAGAGAAAAGAAATTAAACAAGAGGTCTCGTATCTTAGATGAAAAGAGTGATGAGCTAGAAGAAGCTGATGAGCAGTTGAAAAAGGGATTACGAAATCTGGAAAAATCAAGGAAACAGTTAAAAAGTCAATTAGAAAAAATTTCCGGTTTGTCAAGGGATGAAGCTAGAGAAAAGTTAATGAAAGAGATAGACCAAGATCTAAAAGAATATGAAGCTAAGAAGATAAGGCAGGCGGAGAAGAATATTGAAGCCGTTGCAGATGACAAAGCGCAGAAGATTTTAGTTGAATCTATGCAAAGAGTTGCAACCGAATATGTTGGAGAGACTACTACGAAAGTAATCAAGGTAGATGATGATAAGGTGAAGGGTAGAGTAATTGGGCGTGAGGGAAGAAATATTAGAGCTTTTGAGCAGTTAACAGGTGTAGATGTAATTGTTGACGAATCTCCGGATGCAATAGCACTATCATCCTTTGATCCTTTGAGAAGAGAAATAGCACATGTTGCTATGACTAAACTTATTGCAGATGGAAGAATTCATCCAGGTTCCATAGAAGAAGCAGTTCAAAAAGCAAAAAACGAAATATCTAAAGAAATCAAGAAGAATGGTCAACTACTTGCCGATGAGGCCGATTGGCCAGATATTGACATTGGACTAATGAAATTGATTGGAAAAATGAAATACAGAACTAGTTATGGACAATCTCTTATGTCTCACACTATAGAAGTAATTCGTTTAGCGGAAGTTTTGGCAATAGAGATAGGAGCAGACGTTCGTTTGGCAAAGAGAGCAGCGTTACTACACGATGTTGGGAAGGTCTTAACACACAAAGTAGACAGCCCACATCACCATATCTCTGGTCAGGTTGCCAGGAAATATGGACTAGATGAGAAATTAGTGAATGCTATAGAAGCACACCATTTAGATATTGAGCCAGAATCTTCGGAAGCAGTAGTCATATATCTTGCCGATGCTATTTCAGGAGCAAGACCAGGGGCAAGAAAGGACAGCTACGAACAGTATATTCAAAGAATAGAGGGTATAGAGAAAGCTGCTAAGGAAGTTGGGAAAGATAAGATCGAAGAGGTATTTGCTATTAAAGCAGGAAGAGAAATACGTATCATAGTAAAACCAAATCTTGTTTCAGATGATGAGGCAAAAGTTATGGCCAAGGATATTGCTGAGGAAATAGAGAAGAACCAAAGCTACCCTGGAAATGTAGAGGTAACAGTAATTAGAGAAACTAGAGCAAAAGGAGTCGCAAAATAGCTATATTTTGCCTGTCTTCTAGTATTTACTGCTATAGGGGGACACCTTTATTAGAAAGGTCCCCCTTTATTTTTTTACTCAAAATCCTTGATAGTTGCTTTTAATTAAGGGAATCTACCAGTTAGGGCATGAAAAGCTCTGTGTAAGGGGCTTTTTGGGGTCTTTTGAGAGCTTAGAGTGGCACCTGATGCTTGAGAAGATGATGATAAATTTATTTCATTAAAAAGCCTTTTCTGATAAACTTTTTGAACAACTAGAGCTCTAACCTATAGCAAATCAAGGTCTTGACTAAACCCTTTATTTAACCTATTTTAGAGATGGATACACGCAAATTCTTTATTTATTGTTTTTGTGTGTAGTATCTCTATAAAAAGGAGGAACCATGAAATGTTAAAGAAAGATTTAATAGACGCCATTGCAGAAACAGGTCTTACTAAAAAACAAGCAGCTGAAGCGTTAGATGGATTGCTAGAGTCAATAACAGCAGCTTTGAAAAGAGGAGACTCTGTATTATTGACAGGATTTGGTAAGTTTGAAGTTAGAACAAGAGCAGCAAGGACAGGAATTAATCCTAAAACTCTTGAGAAGATTCAACTTCCAGAAACTAAAGTACCTGCGTTTAAAGCAGGAAAAGGTTTGAAAGAAGCTGTAAAAGAATAAATTGCCGGTATTTCTTTGTAAAAAAGAAATGCAATTTTAAGAAATGGGCCCGAGAAGGGTCCTTTTCTTTTTTCCAGGAAGGAGGCTTTGCCTGGGTACCCTATAACAGATGTTTTGAAAGCAAAAGGTTGTTTTAGAGGTGTCCTTCTTCTTAAAACCTATGGTATTTTGACCATCTATAATCTTCAGCCTTTTGGACAAGTCCTGCTTTAACTGGGTTTTGGGAGATGTAATTCACAATTTTGTTAAAATGATTTAGATTTTGCACACGTCTTGTTTTATAGGAACTTTGGAATAATCTACCGACATAATCATACTTTTTATTAAAATACATCGCGTAAGAAGTCATAAGGCGGTGCATAAAGTTAGTTATTTCAGTGGGGGAAGATCCAGAGTCTACCAAGAGGTGGTAGTAATTGGGCATCAAACAGTAACTATAAATTAACAAATCATACTTGTTTATAATTAAAAATCTCTGCATCGAAGAGAGGAATCTTTGGTAATCCTCAGTTTGTAGAAAGATTTTTTGTTTTCTATTTCCACGATTATAAATATGATAAAAGGTATTTGGTTTGTATGATTTTCTTGGTTGAAAGGACATACTATTATTTTACTCCGCAAATATTAAATATTTCTTAATCCAGGCAAAGCCTAATAGAGATAGCTATGGAAGAAGGATTCTTATCTAGAGAGGGTTCTCTATAGGACATCTAGGTAAAGCCTTGAAATTGACTTCACATCCGGTTGTAAATGTCCTAAACTATATTGAATATGATTAAGGATTTTTTTATACCAACGAAGAAGAATAGTTACAAGCCTTATCTTTTGAATAAGGTGGCTATTGTTATCTATTCTTTTGTTTTAATATTTGTTAACAGTTTTGGTGGTTTAGTCGGGTTGAGTCAGGTTCAGGCAAGTAGTATTACACAAGCCAATGTCATTAATTTAACGAATCAGGAGAGGTTGGGTCATGGTTTAAATACTCTTTCTACAAATCCACAGCTTTCTGCTGCTGCACTAGCGAAGGCTAATGATATGCTTGAAAAGCAGTATTGGGATCACTTCGGTCCCAATGGTGAATCTCCTTGGCAGTTTATAAGGGCCGCTGGCTATGATTATGTTTATGCGGGGGAGAATTTGGCTAAGGGTTTTAGAACAGCAGAAGGGATACATGAAGCATGGATGGCGAGTCCTACTCATAAGGCAAATATTGTTAGCGGTAATTATAAGGATATCGGTGTTGCAGTCGTAGAAGGTGAACTCTTAGGTAAGCAAACAACTCTTGTGGTTCAAATGTTTGGGAATTTGACAGATGAAGTTCAGGGTGCGACAGAAGATCCCGTTGAGGAGCCTTCCCTCTCGTCTTCTTCTGAAGAGAAGGTTGTGGTTAACAAGGAAGTTGGTGAGATAAAAAGTATTAGGATAACTTCTCCTCAAGATGGTTCGATTGTGACAGATCCTTCTGTCAGTGTGAAGGGTGAGGCGGCAAATGCAGGGCAAGAGTATGTTGTAGAGGTATATGATGAAGACAGTCTTGTAGGTGATTCAACTGCAAACTCTGTTGATTGGGAATTTGTAAAAGGTAGTGATTGGGAAGAAGGTGATCATAGGGTATTTGCTCAGTTAAAGGGGGAGGATGTTAAATCAGATGAGGTTGGTTTTAAGGTTGATTCTAGAGCGCCTGTAGTTATCACAGAGACCATAACCTCCAAAAAGGGGGATGATGGTATGTATACTATATCTTTCCAGATAGAGGGCGAATGGGACTCTATTGTGATTGTTTCGGGTAGTGAGATTATAGAGGTAGAATACGAAGAACAGGGAGATGTTATTGTTATTTTAATGTCTCAAGAACAAGTAAAGGGTGCTGTAACTTTAGTTCTCTCAGATGAACAGGGTAATACATCTGAATTAGATATCACCGAATATTTTATAGAAGAAGAGACAAAAGAAAAGACAGTGTTTCCATCTATACTTCTAAGTACGGGAGACAAGATTAGCATAGGGATTGTTTCCTTTATTTTAGTACTTATTTTAATAGAAATATTTATGTACTGGAGAAGAGGAAATATTAAAGATATTCTGGGAGATGTTTTTACAGTAGGTGTCTGGTGGATAATTCTCACGATAGCGATATTAAACGGTTTTTCTGGTGTAATTAATTAATAGATATATAAAAACTGCCTAAAATGAAATATAAGTTGAAAGTAAAAAACGATTTTTTGTATCTTTTCATACTTCTTGTGGTTACCCAGTTTTTTAATTACTCGGTTCTAAGAGCTTCTTTGGAATTTTTAGTAATTTTGGGGGTCTTAGGGTTTTTATTGCTAGAAACGTGGTTTGTTAGGGCATTCAGCATGTATTCTAGTAGAAAAGTCTCGAAGTATAGTGATGTCATCATTAAAATTTCCCTTAAGAGTCGGTTCTTTGCATATTTTATCTTGCCTGCAATTTTCTACATCTCCCTTCTGTTTTTTCTCTATTTTAATAGGAATGAAATACTAGGATATGCTGTTTTGGTAGGTTGTACAGTCTTGTTGATGGTTCTCTTCCTTAACGTAAAAAGTTCTCTTAATAAGGTGTATTCCTTAGCTATAGCAACTCGGGCAATTTTTGATTTTATTTGTATTACAATATTTTATCTTCTTCTTAATTCCTATATTAGAATTGGAATAAGTATTGAACTTTTTACAATCCTCTCTGTTTTGTCAGCCTTAATTCTTTTAATTTTCGTTTTAAAAATTCATGACAGGCTTGGGTCTTTCGAGTATCTAGTTTCTTTCTTTAGTACCCTTTTTATATCACTTTTCACTATTTTTTTCTGGAATTATAATATATTTGTTATTCCAGCTATAGGGGCGTTAGCTTTTTACCTCATTATCTCAATCTGGAATATTCGTTTTGCGGGGAAGATAAAATTTGTTGAGTATCTCGTGCCATTCCTCTATGTTGTAATAGCTATAATTTTGATTTTAAATCTTTAGTCTTATGAAAAAATCTATGGTTCTTAAGATAGGTGGCTCTGTGATATATGACAATAGCTTAAACATAAACAAGGAATTTTTAGATAAGCTTAAGGATTGGTATTTACGAATCAAAGATGATTATCTAAAGTTGGTTATAGTAGTTGGTGGAGGATCTCTGTCAAGAGACTTGCAGGAAAGAATAGCTACCTCTATAGGAGGAGAGGAATACCTGCATAGTATAGGTATGTCTGTCACCCACACAAATGCTAATATTTTGAAGGCATATATTCAAGATGCAAGTATCTATGTTCCTCAGAAACTAGGGGATGCTTATGAGTTACTTATGGCAGAGGAAAGAAAAACAATAGTGTGTGGTGGTTTGAAGGTGGGGTGGAGTACTGACATGGATGCTGCTTTGTTTGCAGATATACTGGGAGAATCTAAAATTTACAAAATATCGAACGTTGATTATATTTATGACAAAGATCCTAATCTCCAAGAAGATGCTCAACCCATTAAAGACATGACTTGGGAGAAATATTTTGAGCTATTTGACATTCAAGAAGGTAGTACACATACTCCGAACAATAGTATTCCGATAGATATTAGTTGTGCAATATTTTGTAAAGAAAAGGGATTGTCTTTATGGATAGCGGGAGGAAAAAGGATTGTTCAACAGCCAACGTTTGAAGATCTTTTGTCAGATGGTACCTTGGTACATCCCTAGGATATCTTTTCAATTGTGTACTTAGTATTCCCATTAGGTGTTTCAATAGTAATTTTGTCTCCAACTTTCTTCCCTAGAATAGCTTGCCCAATAGGTGATTTATGAGAGATTTTTCCCTCTAAAGGATTTGCTTCGTCTTTACTGGTAATTTCATATTTAATCTTCTTACTGTTTTTTAGTGTAACAACATTACCAATTCCAACTTGATCTTTATTGTTGTCTTTAATAATTTTGGCACTTCTTATTTTCTCTTTTAACTCATGAATTTTTTCCTCATTTATATTTTGTTCCTCTACTGCCATGGAATAGCCATCATTTTCTTTTAAATCTCCCTGATCTCTCATTTCGCTAAGAGTGTCAGCAATTTCCTGTCGTACACTCTTTTCTCTATGTTTTAACTCTTTAATAAGATTTTCTAATCCCTTTTTTGTTGTTTGATACGTTTCTTCCATTCCCATCTCTTTATGTCTGATAAATTAATAGCCCACAATAATATATGTTAAGGTTATTAAAAGTCAAATAAGTTAAATCCTCTAGTAACCATTCAAAATAGTGCTGTAATATG
>CAYQYH010000011.1:0-9566 GCA_964421735.1 uncultured Candidatus Saccharibacteria bacterium
ACACTGTTACCCCCATTTAAAGTTCTAGCAGACCATCCATCATCCTCATCTATCTGAACACCACTAACATCATCCACTACCTGACACTCAATACACAAAACCATACCTTCCTCTAATAACTCTCCTGTACCTTTCTTACCATATGCCAATATCTCCGGTTCATCATGAAGTGTTTTACCTATTCCATGACCTACAAAAACCTTAATTGTATTGTATCCATTCTTTTTAGCCTCAGCCTCCATTTCATAACCCAAATCTCCAGTCCTATTACCTGTAACAGCCTTAGAAACAGCGTTCTCTACTGCAGCTCTACCTGCATCAAGTAATTTTTTGTTAGTCTTACTAGGCTCTCCTATACTCCATGTCCAACAATGATCTGTATAAATCTTTTTGTAATATATTCCAAAATCTACAGACACCAAGTCCCCCTTTTTAAACGGAATATCCTTAGGGACGCCATGTACAGCAACATCATTAACAGAAATACATGTATTAAAATTATAACCATCTACCCTTTTAAAAGCAGGTTTTACCTTGTACTTCTTACACAAAAACCCTGCTTCCCTGTCTATCTCTAGACCAGTAACCCCCTCCCTTAACTCCTCTCCTAACTGTTTTAAAATCTTAAGAGAGATATTACAAGCCTCTTTTAAAACCCTTTCCTCTTTCTTCTTTGTTATTATCATATTCCATTATACATCGATTCAAATAATTAATTAATGGTATACTCAAACATGCAAGAAGAAGACAAAAAAACAAGTAAAAAAGAAAAAATACTTTACTTTGACACTGAAACAACAGACATCCAAAGTAAAGACATAGTACAATTAGCTTTAATGAAAGAAGATGCTACTACTTTAAACATGTATTTTAACCCAAAACAAACAGTTAGTTTTACTGCTATGTCCATTCATCACTTAACGCCTGAATTTTTAGAGAAGTATCCTCCCTTTGAAGAAGCTAAACTTCCAAAAGATTTTAAAGATGAAGAATTTAAAGGAGAAGATCTTAAAGAATATCTAGAGTATTTAGCTAAAGAATACATTTGGATAGCTCACAATGTAGAGTTTGACAAGGAGGTTTTGGAGAAGAAAGAAATAGAAATTCCAAAAGCTATTTGTACTTTTAAGTTAGCTAGAAACATGTTTACTCAGGAGGATGGTAAAAGAGACCTCGAGAGCTACTCTCTACAATATCTTCGTTACTACCTAGGACTGTACAAGAAGGAAGATATAAATCATAACACTGCTCATGATGCTCTAAGTGATGTGTATTTCGTTAAAGATCTCTTTGAATATATTCGGGAAAACAGCAAACTAAGTATTGAAGACATGATACAGATCTCTAAAGAACCAGCTTTCATTAGAGATATCCATTTTGGTAAATACGCTGGCTATTCTCTAGAAGATATTGTAAGAGAAGATAGAGGGTATCTAGAATGGATGTTGAATAATATTACAGAGAAAGAAGACCTTATGTGGAATATTGAAAGAGTACTAGGAATGAGAGATACGACCCTCTTTAGCTAATATTTTACAGTTTACTTCTCAAATCACATAAAGTATATTAGTAACATATGTTAAAAAACAGGATATCTGTAAAAATTGGAGGGCAATCCGGACAAGGTATTAATACAACAGGCTTACTCTTAGCTAAAACCCTAAACGATTATGGTTACGAAATTTTTTCATACAGAGAATACCCTTCCCTTATAACAGGAGGAATTGCATCCTACCAAATAGATTTTGCAAACAAAGAAGTTAAATCTTCCTCCAGGTACTGTGATATTCTTTTATCTTTCACAGAGGATTCCCTTAATGAATATCTAAACGATGTAAAAGAGAACGGAATCATAATATACGATCAAAAAGATTTGATCTTTTCCCAAGAACAAAACCATTTGTTTAAAACAAAAAACATCACTCCCATCTTCTTAGACGCAGAGAACGTAGCGGTAGAAGAGGGAGGTATTAAAATAATGTCCAATGCTGTAATGCTAGGTTTTTTATGGAAAATATTTGACCTAGAAGTAGACCCTTTGATAAAAATAATTTTAGAGCATTTCAAAAAAAAGAACGTTGATCTAGAAGCTGAACAAAAATGTATTGAAGCTGGATATAATTCTCCAACATTTAGACCACAACTCTCTGAGAAGTTAGATATTACTCAAACCGAAATCTTTAAACAAAGCTCTTATATTATGACAGGAAATCATGCTATTTGCCTAGGAGCCATATCTGCCGGAGTTAGAGCATACTACGGATACCCCATGACACCAGCTACTTCCATTTTCAAATATCTAGGAAACACCTCCAAAGAAACAGGTATTCTTGTTAAACAAGCCGAGAATGAAATTACTGCGGTACAGCTGGCCTTAGGAAGCATGTATATGGGTACTAGAGCCTTCGTTGCAACTTCAGGCGGAGGATTTGACCTAATGACAGAAACACTCTCTTGTGCAGGCATATCTGAAACACCGCTAGCCATAGTTCTTGCCCAGAGATCGGGTCCAGGAACAGGCGTCCCAACATGGACAGGTGCAGGAGATCTAAATGTAGCCCTTAACGGAGGACACGGTGAGTTCCCTAGATGTGTTCTAGCCGCTAGTGATGCTAACTCCTCATATACCCTTACACAAAAAGCATTTAACATTGCTGAATCCTACCAACTACCAGTCATACTATTAACCGAAAAACAAATAGCAGAATCAATATTTAGCCTTAAGTCTATTCCTAAAAATCTTCCAATAGAAAGAGGTTTACAAGAAAAGTTAAAAGGAAAAGAACAAAGATATCAATTAACAGATTCTGGAATTTCTCCTAGATGGATACCCTCTAAGGAAAAGAAACCATATTTAGCAAATAGTGATGAGCATGATCAAGATGGTGTAAGCACAGAAAACTCTAAAGAAATAATAGAAATGTCTCAAAAAAGAATGCAAAAACTACAAACACTTTTAGAGGAAATACCAGAACCTGAAATGTATGGGGACAAAAATGCAGACATTATCTTTGTTGGTTGGGGAAGTGTTAAAAACGCAATCACAGATACAATACAAATTATACAGAATGAAAAGAAGAACAAGATTAAAATCGGGTACCTTCATTACGAATATATTTACCCTTTTAAAACAGGAATCCTAAAAGAATTAATAGAAGAAGATAAAAGGCTTGTTTTAATTGAAAACAACCAGTCCGGTCAACTAGGAAAGCTTATTCAAAAAGAAACAGGATATGAATTTAAAGAAAAGTTACTTAAATACAATGCAAAACCATTCTTTATAGAGGATATTTTAGATTTTTTAAAAACATAAATGGCTGTAAAAATTTCTGAATACAATTCGACAAACATTCCAACCTGGTGTCCAGGGTGTGGTAATTTTGCTATTCATGTCGCTATTAAAAAAGCCTTGTCTGAATTAGACATTACCCCTTCTGAAGTCTTTATGACCTTTGATATCGGTTGTAATGGAAACGGAGCAGACAAAATTAACTTGTATGGATTCAAAGGACTTCACGGCAGAGCTATTCCTTTAGCTGTTGGTGCACATTTAGCAAACAGAAAACTTACAGTAATTGCAGACATAGGAGATGGAGGTTGCTTCCATGAAGGATTAGATCACCTAATTCATGCCATCAAGTCCAACTATAATATAACAATACTAATACATAACAACGAAAACTTTGCTCTTACAACAGGACAAGCAACAGTTACCACAAAAGAAGATAAACCAATGTATGGACTTCCCTTTGGAAAACCTGAGAGAAGTATCAACATAACTGAATTCATCTTAAACCTTCATCCATCGTTTTTTGCAAAAACATACTCTGGTGACCCTGGACAGATGTCTTCCATTCTAAAAGAAGCCATTGAACATAAAGGGTGCAGTGTAATAGAAATTATGCAACTGTGTCCCAAATATAACAAGGAATTTAGCACTCAGTGGGCTAGTCAGAATATTAAAAAGATAGAGGAGCTAGAAGACTATGATAAGACTTTGCTTCAAAAAGCAAAAGAAATAAACTCCAAGAAATCTCCGCAATACACAGGAGTTTTATTTAAAGACGAAAATATTGCTACATTTTACGACTCATTGCCAAGTAGAAAAGACTCTCTCACTGAACTAGTAGATGAAGTAAAAGAACATGAGATTAAAAAGCTTTTATCATATTTTAAATAGTAACCTAATAACACATGCGAACATCAATACTCTCTCCTAAATCAATTGCTGTTGTAGGTGTATCCCAAGATTCAGAGAAGATAGGATCCGTTATATTAAAAAATTTAATTGAAGGAGGATATAATGGTAAAATATATCCCGTAAACCCCAAACACGAAGAATTACAAGGAAGAAAAGCTTATCCAGACATCTTAGCAATAAAAGAAGATCTTGATATGGTCTGTATAGCAATCCCTTACCAATTTGTGGAAGGGGTAATAGATCAGTGTGTAACCAAAAAAGTAAAGAGTGTTGTTATAATCTCTGCAGGATTTAAAGAGGTAGGGGAGCAGGGGAAAGAACTGGAGGAAAGAATAACTACAAAATTAAAGACACAGGGAATTAGATTAATCGGTCCCAATTGTCTTGGTTTTATAAATAACAAAGCAAAAATCAACTTAACTTTTGCAAGAGAAAACCCTGGTGATGGGAAAATAGCCTTTATTTCCCAATCAGGTGCTTTCTGTACTGCCATACTAGACATGGCTTGTGAGAAAGGGTTAGGCTTTTCACACGTTATATCTGTTGGAAACAAAGCGGATATACATGAAAATGAACTCATGGAATTATTTGTTTCAGATAGTAACATAAATGCAATTGCCATATACCTTGAAGAGTTTAGTGATGGGAAAGAATTTGTTACACTATCCCAAAAAGCAAAAAAACCGGTACTAATCATTACTCCAGGAAGCTCTGAAAAGGCACAAAAAGCAATATCCTCACACACTGGATCCTTAGCATCCTCTTTTGATACAACAATAGCTGCTGTTAAAAAAGGTAATATGATCTTTACAGAAAATTCTGATGAACTTTTCAAACTTATGTATCTTATTGACTTAGATATCCTCCCTAAAGGAAGAGGGGTTGGGGTAGTAACAAACGCTGGTGGACCAGGAATAATAGCTGTTGACAGAATAGAAAAAGAAGATCTTGAAGTTGCACAGATAGGGGAGAAAACAACTCAAAAGCTATTAAAATTTCTTCCTTCTGAAGTTAGTATTTCCAACCCTATTGATATCTTGGGAGATGCTAAAAGTGATAGATATGAATCTACAATAAACGAGTTAATCAATGAAGTTTCCGTTGATACTATTTTAATAATTTTAACTCCTCAACTAATAACTGAAATAGAGGCAACAGCAGGGGTAATAACAGACATTATTAAAAAATCTTCTAAACCAATATTCTCTTGCTTTATAGGGGGTAAGGATATCAGATCAGGAGTAAGAATTTTAGAAGAACAAAAGGCCCCTTGGTTTAATGATATCCAAGAAGCTGTTCGTCTAATATCAAAACTAACAGAATTTGAAGAGAATAAAGAACTAACAAAAGTTGTAGACAGTAATGACTATCTTAAGAAAACCAAATACAAAAAAGAAGTTTACGAATATCTATTCAAAGACAAAAGTGTCGTTCTTCCTGACGAATTGGCTATAAACCTATTAGAGGAATTCAATATAGATACTCCTAAACAAAAAGTGATAAGTAGCCTTGAACAGGGTATAGATTTTGTTTCAACAATATTTCCTGTCGCTATGAAAGCAACCTCCGAAGATTTAGCACACAAGACCGATTTTAAAGCTTTGCAACTCGATATTCGAACTATTACTGAATTTGAAGAAAAATATAAAGATTTAAAAGAAGTAATAACAAAAACTACTGGTAATGTTGCTCCAAAGATACTGGTACAGGAAATGATAGATAAAAAGCTTGAATTTTTCATCGGAGCCAATAGAGAAGGTGGAATTGATATCTACGAAAAGGATGGACTTGGTTTTGGTCATCTCCTTGCAATAGGACAAGGAGGAATATATACAGAAGTATACGAAGACATTAGACATATCCTAGTTCCTGAATGTAAAGAAAAGATTGATGCAATTCTTTCAAAAACAAAAGTCTCAAAAATTATAGACGGTTACAGAGGTAAACCCCCATTAGCTAGAGAGAAAATTGTAGAATTGATAATGAACATACAGAAATTATTGGTATCTTATCCTGAGATTATCTCTATGGATATCAACCCCGTTATGGTAACCGAAGATAGAGCAGTAGTAGTGGATGCTAAGTTTTATGTTGGAAAGTAAAGAATGGGCACAGACGTTTACACTTCACAAGTCAGGGCTGTTGAGAACCAAATCGCTGCGTTAGAGTCAACTACTAACTATGTTAATGCAGACCTTTTTTATGATCAATACCCTAACATAACAGACAGTAAAGTTGCAAAAGAATATAAAGAAGGTACAGTCGACTACATTTCACTTCCTAAAAAATCTCTAGGAGACCCAGAAGTTCGGAAATATTTACTAGGGAGAATTGCAAAAAAGCCAGAAACCTTTCTTTCAAAACACGCACTAGAAACACACCCTAAAGGTTCAAGATTAGCTACTAAAATTCTTTACCACCAAGCAGTCAAAAACCCTAACAATCTCTCGAGTGACACTAGAACTCCTAAAACTGAGAAAAAACAAGAAGCAACAAGAGTTACACTTTCAACACACAAACCTGTAGAGCTACCTATCACACGCCATCTACATTTACAAATGGCTCTCGAGCTTGTCCAACAGATACGGGAAGGTAAAACACAAAACCATGTTATACAGAAATCTCTTAGAAAACTTGCACAAACTTCTCCAGGTTATGCAACAACTATCTGTTGTATACTCAGATACTATTCTCCAAGGATAAACAATCTTCAAATGGGTTATGAGGATATCTTTAATACTGTTGCTCAACTAAAACAAAATCGCTATGAGGATAGAAAAATAGTTCAAGATATTGCAAACGAATTAGAACAAGACAGTAATACTTCAAAAGACGATATCCCTTCAGAAAAGAAAATAGCAAATGTTGTAAATATCATAGAAGAAAGATTTCCAAAAGAAAAGGATAAACTTAACACCAAAGGAAAATTTAGAGAGAAAGTTTATCCATATTTAATTCTAGAATCCGCATATAACATAATACAAAACCTGTGTAAGAAAAGCGGAGTTTCTTTTGACAGTAAATTCGCTAAGCAACTACCACCCAAATTAGAAGAGACTGTAACTTGTAAGATAGTAACTGCCTACCTTAGGCATATACCAAGAACCTCCTTGGGTCCAACCAGTATAATGTTAACTGAAGAAAAGTTGTCAGAATTTCGTACAAGTTCCACCACAAGTTTTACAAAATAGCCTCTACAAAACCCAAAAACAAAGGATGAGGTTCCAAAAATCTACTCTTTAACTCTGGGTGATACTGTGTACCTACAAAGAAGGGATGAACCTTCTTAGGCAGCTCTATGGCCTCTACCAACATGCCATCAGGACTCTTACCTGATAGCTTGAAATCAGTTTCTTCAAACATCTCCCGATATTCATTATTAAATTCGTACCTATGCCTATGTCTTTCCATTACAGTCGGGAGAGAATTATACAAACCACTCCCATACTTTTTGTACAAGTTAAGGATAACAGAGTTCTTCTCAATCTTACATGGCCACGCACCCAACCTAATAGTTCCACCATACTCCTTATTTTTAATTAATTCTTGCTGTTCTTTCATCAAGTGTATTACATGATTTTTACTCTTCGGGTCTATCTCCTCAGAATTAGCATCCTTGATCCCCAAAACATTTCTAGCATACTCTATAGTCGCCATTTGCATACCATAACAAAGACCAAGGTAAGGAATTTTATTTTCTCTTGCTAACTGTACAGCCTTAATCTTACCTTCTGAACCCCTAGAACCCCAACCTTGAGGGACTATGATACCATCCATTTTAAGAAGCTCCTTTTGCTTTTTCTCATCCTTTTCTAAGTTATCTGCAACTATCCAGTGTACCTTAGCATCTACAGAAAATTCCCAAGCTGCATGGTTAAGAGCCTCTAAAACAGAAACATAGGAATCTTTAAGATCAAAATCTCCACTTTTGTAATATTTGCCAATAATTCCAATATCTATACTCTTCTTAGGATTTTTAATTTTCTTAACTTTCCTCTTCCAATTACCATACAGGGGAGTAGTTTGTGCTTTTCTCATACCCAATGTCTCCAAGATTTCCTTACCTATATTTGCTTTCTCGAAATTAAGGGGAATTTCATATATACAATCTATATCAGGAGCAGAAATCACATGTGATTCAGGGATATAACAATATCTGCTAATTTTATCTATTCTCTCCTGATCAAGTCCAACCTCAGACCTAGCTATTATAAAATCAGGATGGATTCCAAAACTATTTAACTTCTGTACAGAAAGCTGTGCAGGCTTAGTCTTCATCTCGCCTAACATAGGAGGCACAGGAAGGTACGTAACATGAATATGTATTACATCCTCTGGGTTGGCTAACTTCATAGACTGATTTGCAGATAACATAAGACCATTGCCAACCTCTCCCACAGTACCACCAATCTCAATGATTGTAATCTCTGAATCATCCTCTTTTGCAACATCCCTTATCCAATCAACAACATCCTCCGGAACATGATGATCTAAACTAACCCACTTACCATTAAACTCTAAGGATCTTTCTTTCTGTATAACACGCTCTAAAACAGCCCCTAGAGTCATAGAATTAGGCCTCGCAAACGATTGGTTAGTAAACCTCTCATATGTCCCAATATCCATATCTGTTTCAAAACCATCCTCTAAAACGAAAGTCTCACCGTGTTCTAATGGGTTCATAGTACCAGCATCAATATTGATATATGGATCTGCTTTTATCATGGTAACCTTCTTACCGTATGACTTAAGAATAAACCCTATAGAGGCAGCAGACACACCTTTTCCAATTCCAGAAATTACCCCTCCCGATATAAATATATATTTTGACATGCTCGTATTTTTTGAGGTTATTAAACAATCTAACGAAATACTTAACAACTGTCAAGGGACTTAATATTTTCTAGTAAAATCAAGATCCTTTACATCAATCTTTTTTAAACTTTGCATCATAAGTTCCTTGCATATACTAAGTATACTTGAATATATAATAATGTAGCGAACTATAAAAGAGAAAATGATAAAATTTAACATACTATGAGGTTAAATCCTTAATGTTGACCTTAATATTAAATCCTGTAATATGTACTTAGGGTATTTAACATAAGAGCGGCTGGGCAATATTAAGGATATTGCTACGAGGCAGGAGTCATCGAGTCATCAGCGGATACTCCTAGGCTATATTGTTAGCCTGAAGGTTAAATCAAATAAACAAAATTTAACCAACAACCCCCATACAAAATAATCTTATACATACCACCATTATGTGCGGGATATTCGGATACACGGGCAAACAAACTGTAAACGATTTAGTTTTCAATGGACTTAAGAGATTGGAATACAGGGGATATGATTCTTGGGGTAT
>CAYQYH010000012.1:0-2522 GCA_964421735.1 uncultured Candidatus Saccharibacteria bacterium
AATCAAACATATATAAGAAGAATTTTGAGTCATCCCTAGATGGTATAATCAAACCATGAAAACCGACTTCAAATCTCTAAAAGAGCTACACCAATACTACGCTGTACACAACACCTGTGAACTTAAAAAAAGTGCTACTCAACCAGTATATGAAATCCAACCACCAAGTTCTGGCATCCTCTTCATAGGAGAAGCCCCTGGTAGAAACGAAGACCAACAAGGTAGACCATTTGTAGGAGCTGCTGGTAAACTCTTAGATGAACTTCTTGAAACCATTAACCTTACAAGGGACGAAGTTTACGTAACCAACGTTGTTAAGTACAGACCACCTCAAAACAGAGATCCAAACATTGAAGAGAAAAAAGCATGCAGAGTATGGTTAAACAGTGAACTACTCTACGTAGACCCCAAAGTTATAGTTACATTAGGAAGACACGCTCTAGGTAAATTTGTACCAGACGCAAAGATATCTACAGACCATGGCAATTCATTCAAACACCCTACTGGTATCCCTGTATTTGCAATGTACCATCCTGCTGCAGCTTTATACAATCCTAATCTAAAGGATACAATGGTTAAAGATTTTAAAAAGTTAAAACAATTTTTACAAGACTTAGAAAACAAACCTAAAGTAGACGGAAAGAAAAAGAAAGAGATTGAAAAAATATTAGATCTCTAATCCTCAGTAGAATTATAGAGAGTGAGAATGAAAAACAAAAATACAGAGAAATACAAAAAGCAAATAGAAGAAATTCTTAATGAAGTCAAAGAATCTAAAACCTGGGATCCAGATTCCTTACAAAAAATCTTAAGAAAACACCCCAAGGATGGAAACAAATTGTTTGCAAAGGATGAGTTGGTACATATTTACAACCTCCTTAAAAAGGAAAAAGGCTTTGAAAGTGAAAAAGTGGAGAGAAGAATAAGGATGAAGCCTACAAGAACCAACTCAGGAGTAGCGGTTGTAACTGTTTTAACTAAACCATACCCCTGCCCTGGCAACTGCATATATTGCCCTAACGATCCTAGTATGCCCAAAAGCTACATCGCTTCTGAGCCTGGTGCACAGAGAGCCCTAAGTAACAAATTTGATCCATATGCTCAAGTTTTCAACAGATTAGTTGCACTTAAAAAGGTAGGACATAATGTTGAGAAAGTTGAATTAATAGTCCTCGGGGGAACATGGTCATACTACCTTAAAGATTATCAATTATCCTTTATCTACGAGTGCTATAGAGCACTAAACAATGTAAAGAAAGATACTATGAGTTACGTAGAACCTAGAGAAGGAGAACTTAAAGAGGTTACCTGGAAAGATCTAGAGAGAGAACAGAAGAAAAACGAATTAGCCTACTGTAGAAACGTAGGCCTTGTTTTAGAAACAAGACCAGATTACATAACTAAAGACGAATTAAGAAGAATGAGAAAACTTGGGGCTACAAAAGTTCAAATAGGTATACAATCCCTATCCGATAGAATATTAAAAAAGAATGAAATAGGTCGAAAGAATAAAGACGTAAAAAGAGCTTTCAAACTCCTTCGACGTATGGGGTTTAAAATCCACGGACACTGGATGCCCAATCTTTATGGCTCTACTGTAAAGAAAGACATTGGGGATTACAAAAAACTTTGGAAAAAAGATTACTGCCCTGATGAATTAAAAATCTACCCTACTTCAATAATTGAAAATACGAAACTCAATTATCTTTACCAAAAGGGTTTATACAAACCGTATACAGATAGAGAACTCTCAGAACTTTTAAAAACCGTCCTCCCTCTCACTCCAAGATACTGCAGGTTAACCAGAGTCGTCAGAGATATTCCTTCTGACGAGATAGTTGCAGGAAACAAGAAAACAAATCTTAGACAGTTGGTAAATATTGAAATGGAAAAGGAGGGGATAAAAATAGAAGATATTAGGAGTAGAGAGATACGGGGTGAAAAGGTAAATGTAAATAATTTAGAATTAGAGAGGATAGAATATGATACTGTTGTAAGTAAAGAAGCTTTTCTTTCTTACAAAACTAAAGATTCAGACAAGATATGTGGGTTTTTAAGGTTGTCTCTTCCTGGAAAGAAATATAGGGAAGAACACTTTTTAGAAGAATTAAAGGGGTGTTCACTAATTAGAGAGGTGCATGTGTACGGGAAGGTTTTAGGAATTAAGGATGAGAGTACAGGAGAATCTCAGCACTTAGGGTTAGGGAAGAAGCTTATACAGAAGGCTGAGGAAATTTCTAAGGAATGTGAATTTGAAAAAATAGCGGTTATATCAGCGGTTGGAACTAGGGAGTATTACAGGAAGAAAGGATTCAATGAAAAAGATTTATATATGACTAAAGGTCTGGATTAAAATTTTACTGTTAAAAGGGAGAAATCAGCTAAAGCGGCACACTATAAGATTCACAGGGCGGACCTCTACACTATAAGTTAGCGGGATGGGTGTACAGGGGCTCGAACCCTGAACCTAGCGATTAAGAGTCGCTTGCTCTACCAATTGAGCTATACACCCACAATTACCT
>CAYQYH010000013.1:0-10342 GCA_964421735.1 uncultured Candidatus Saccharibacteria bacterium
TTTACATCCAAATAATAGCCTTCTATCTACCTATACTAACCTCTTTGCTGATGTAAAAAGACTTTTTGACATATCTCCAGAATCCTTTAAACCAAGACCAAAAGTTAATAGTTCCTTCGTAAGGTTTTCACCAAAAAAGATAGAGGTTGATTTAGACCCAAAACCCTTTAAGAGATTTCTTGAGACTTGTTTTGGGCAACCACGGAAAACCCTAAGGAATAATCTCAAGAATTCCTACAGTTTCAAAAGCTCAGAAGTTAAAAATTTGCTTTCTCAAAGGCCTCAACACCTATCTTTAAGTGAATATCTCTTCCTCTTCAGTAATATCAAGTAGGTTTTGATATAATACAAAGATGAAGGGAAAGAAGCAGGAAAAGGAAGAATCTAAACAATTAGATCTTGGGATAAAAGAACCTTTCAAAAACAGGTTTTTTAAAATAAAGAGAGCTATTGATTTTACAATCCTTAAGTTTGAAGTAAGAAAATTCTTAAAAGACCCCGTAGTATGGGCAATCCTAGTTGTTAGTACAGTCTTAATAGCACAGCAGATCTATTTAATCTCCATAAATTTAGCAAGGCTTCCTACGTATGTACCTGTATTTAGATATTTCCTATCAATTTCTCAGAAATTAACAGGAAAAGATTACGTTGTACTCTTCCCAACTATTTCTATAATCAGTCTTCTTCTTTCTTTTGTGTTTACTTCTAGGTATTATAATAGTGAGAAAGCATTAACTAAAATTTTGTTATTTACATCATTGCTTTGCACAATATCACAAACCCTTATTTTAATTGATTTAATTAACCTTTTTTAATATGGATTTTTCTTCTGCAACTTCGTATTTAAATGTCCTTCTAAACCACCTACCCGGTTTAGCCCAAAACACAGAATACGGAAAGTATTTGGAATATTGGCCAATCTTTGTAATAGGACTTTTTGCTTCTCTCCTTTTAACTCCGCTTATCGGGCAGTTTGCTTTGAGAAGGAACATCACTTATGTCCCTCAGAAAGGAAGGAAAGATTTTGATAACCCTGAAAAAGCCCTACACGAGGGGATAACACCCTCCTTGGGGGGGCTAGCAATAACAATTCCTGCTCTATTGGCAATTTTGATTTTTTTTAAATTAGATAGTTTTACAATCCCTATCGTTGTCTCTCTTTTTGTTTTGATAATAGGAGCAACATTGGATGACATATTTAATCTTCCTCCTAACATGCAAATCCTATACCAAATCCTAGCTGCGGGGATAATAGCGTTTTCTGTATTAAGTATAACTTCTATACCCTTCTTTAACATTGATTTAAACATGTTCAGTCTTGACTTTTCTGTTTTTGGAATCCAGCAATCACTAGCAATACCAGGAGACATCTTCCTTTTCCTCTGGTTAATTATCTGTATTAATGCAGTAAAATGGACAGCTGGTTCTCCCGGGATTATAGAGGCAAATTCCTTGGTGATCTTCTCCCTTATATTCGTAATAGCAATAAGAAGTAACTCTATTTTCTCTTCTAGTATTAGTATTCTAATATCAGCTAGTTTATTAATATTTCTAATTTTCGCATTTCCTCCACAAAAAATAATGACTGGTTCTGCAGGAAAATCCGTGTATGGATTTCTTGTTTGTATCCTAGCTATTGTGGCAGACGCTAAAATTTCTACTACTGTTATGCTCTTAATGCTTCCCCTCATAGATTTTGTCTATGTGATAATTAAAAGATACTTAACACACAAACCAAAAACCTTTGGAGAGTTAATGAAATTAAGTGGACCAGACCATCTTCACCATCAATTAATAAAACTCGAACTCTCTAGAGTACAACTTGTCTTAATTGAAATGTCCGCAACTCTTTTCCTAGGATCTTTTGCTATATTAACTACCGGCGCCCTTAGATACTTTACATTAACTCTCTCCCTTGCTCTAGGCATTGCCTTTATAGTATACGCAAATATCCGAGCCTCAAGAAGAAAGAGAAAAGAGGAAGAAAAAGAAAGCCCGGAATCTAAGTACTCTTATTAAAGAGCCGCAACTTCACAAAACAGTAAATTAAAATACATTTAGAGAAGAGTCACACTATAGGACCTGGAAGCAAAGCCTCTTAGTACATATAATGAAGGATAATGGGAAAGAATAAAACTGCTTTAATAATAATTGTTTCTGTGTTTCTTTTATCGGTTCTGTTGTATTTTTTACCGATTAATCGGTTGGTAGGAAGCCTACCTTTCATTAAAGAATTTTACAACAACACTACCCTTGAAATCCTTACGAACAAAGGAAAAGCAAGGATATGGATAGACGGTAAAGATTACGGAGAAACACCTGCTACCATAGAAAACCTTCCGGAGGGTACTTACTTGGTAGAGCTAGAGAAAATAGAAGATGGTAGCTCCTTTTACGAAAGACAGAGCTTACAGGTCGAATTAATACGAAATACTTCTGCAAGGATAGACTTAGAAATTGGCCCAGACAATTTACTTCATGGATCAATCCTATATTACACCCCCGTAAGAACCTCCTCTCGAGAAGGTTTTCTAACCGTTATTAGCGATGCTGATCAAGCAAGAATTTTTTTAGATGGTGACTTTCTTAAAGTGACCCCTATCACCAATTTAGCCTTAATGGAAAATCAGTATGAAATCAAGGTCGTTGCAGCTGGTTACGAGGATGTAGAAATTCCTGTGTTAATAAGAGATAATTACGTTTTGAATTTAAAAACTTTTCACTTTCCCATTCCCGTTACTTTCGACAGTCTAGCGCAAGAGAAGGACAAATCTCCAGAAGAAACCGAGCAAATAGATGAAATTACTGAGGAAACAGAGAATGAGTAATTTACGATTAAACAAAATTAAACCACAGACACCAATCTCCATAATTGTCCATGGAGCTAACAGAGTTGGCTATTTAACAGCAAAAACCCTCATAGACCAAGGTTGTTATGTTGTCATAATAGACAGGTTTAATAGCGAAACTAAAAAATATCTCTCAGAGCTCAAAAAGTCTGAATTATTTGACTTTTTCGACTTTAAAGGATTTAACTCCCTTTTTAAAAATATAAAAAGATTTGACTACCTCTTCTACTTCCTCAATGCTAAGCTCACAAAAGAAGAGTTTGACAGTAAAGAATTTCTCAACGAGACTAAAATACTAGAAGAGACCCTTGTTAACACAAAAAAGAACCATGGGAAATTTTCCTTACTTACATCTCTTTCCCTAAACAGAGAGCTCGCAAACAGAGTAAATAATGAAAAGCTCTCCACCCCTTCTCCATACTCTAATATGGAACTGCAAAAGTACTGCGAAACTTTAGCGGCAGAATTTAAAGACAAATCCAATATTAATCTACGAATATTAAGACTGGGCACTGTGATTGGAGGTGGGGTAGAAAGAGTCGATAATGAAATTCTGCATGAATTGTTAAGTGACAGTGTCAGGAAAAACCAAATTACAATAAAGGGAGAGGGCTTGGACATGCATTCCTTAATCCATGAAGCAGATGCAACATACGGCATTTTAAAACTTTCTTTCTCTGAGAATACGAAAGGGGAGGTAATATCTTTGGCAAATAAAAATGACTACACTACACTCTCTCTGGCATACAAACTACTGGAACTAAATACGGAAGCACAAACTATTAGATTTGTAGAAAATCCGGAGGATCAATTTCTCATACAAGACCTTTATGTCCCTGCACCTTATGCTACTAAATACGACTGGGACCAACAAATGCCTTTAGAAGAGGCTTTGGTGGAACAACTCCAAAAATATTACGAATCTTCAAACAAATCTTGGGACATTGATAAAAAAGGGAAAAAAAAGGAAAAAGAAAAGACAGTTAAGATGGGAAAAACAAAATTAGGAGGATTTCTCTCCAAGCTCTTTGGACCTGTTAAAAAAGCAGTTCGCCAGAAACAAGAGAAGCCTTTTGATTCAAAGAAATTATTTACAACTCTCTCTTCTTCTCTTGGAGTAATAGCTTTAACATACTTTGTAATATACCCAATATTAGGGACTTTGATCGGGGTATTTTTAATTAATTCTTCCACTAAAGCTCTTACCACTTCAGTTTTAGACATGGATCAAGCTCAAAGTAGAAGAAACATTGAGAAACTAGATAGAAATATAAATAGAGTCTCCCAAAGTGTAGATAGCATGTACTGGATCTTTAAAGTAACTGGACAAGATGAACTATATGACAACAGTACTCAGCTGATTCTAGGGGCACAGTATACGGTACAGGGTGCTAGTGAATTAATAGAGGCAGTGTATCCCCTAACCGAATATATTAGAGACTTCCAACCTGCCCTGGACTTCCAGACATCAACCCCTTCTACTACAAGAGAGTATCGCAGCTATTTAGAGGAAATAGAAAAAAACAGTTACAAATTGGAGGAAGCTTCTTACAAAATTGCACTCGCCTCCCAGGTTATAAATAACCTTAACACAACAGTTTTCCCCCATTCTCTTCAAGACAAAATTCTTGAGATTAAAGACATCATAACCCAACTAGAAGAAGGAACCAAGAGTTTTAAGGAGATAAATTCCTTTCTTCCCGACCTATTGGGAGTATCAGGAAGAAAAAGATATCTCATTCTTTTACAAAATGAAACAGAGATCAGGAGTACCGGAGGGTGGCTTACTAGTTACGGGATTATTGGCATAGAGGGAGGACAGATTAGAGAACTTTTTGTTGACGACATCTACAATGCTGATGGAACCTTAAGAGTACAAAACAAGAGATATACTCCCCCTAGATCCATGTCAAATGCTCTAGAAATTACTCAGTGGCCATTTTCACTAGTAAACTGGTACCCAGACCTTTCAGACACACTAAATGAGGCGGAACCTTTCGTAAGAGACCTTGGAAAAGGAAATACTTTAGACGGGTTAATTACAATAGACGTAACCTTTGTACAAAAACTTCTTAAAAGATGGGAAGGAATAGAAGTCCCAGGCGAAACAGAGTTAATTACAAGCGAAAATCTGCATTCAAGAATCTTCCAAATGCATGAGGAATTCACTCCTGGTTCAACACAAAAGACAACTTTCTTGGCAAATCTAGCAAACGAAGTAGTAAAGAAGATTCTTTCCATGAACGTAGAAGAACTTATAGAGATAGGGGATATCTTCGAAAGCACTTTGAATGAAAAACATCTACAAGCAACCTTTAAAAACAGTTCTGCTTTTAACTTTTTCAGTACTCGAAACTGGGCAAATGCTATGAGCTCAGATTATAACAATGCACCCATAGCAATCGATTGGAACTGGGGAGGAAACAAAGCAAATCTCTATCTAGACAAAAACCACAATCTAATAATAAATATTAAAGATACAGATACCATAGACTTTACTTACTCTTTAACTGTAGAGAACAGCTCCTCTTCAGAGGAGTATCCTGAAGGAGAATACATTAATTATCAGAGAATCTATGTCCCTTCTGGAGCACAAGTTATGAGAGTCAGTGGGATAGAGAAAAATGAATACACAGTATACCGAGAAGGGGGCTTTAAAGTTATAGGCGGTTGGTTTAATGTCCCCATTAAATCTACCAACACATTGGAAATATCATATAGACTTGAAAGGATTGACCAGACAAGCAATTTCCCAATCACATTACAAGAACAAAATGCCTTCTTTGATGTAAATTTATTCAAACAACCAGGAGAAAAAAGACATGCATACAAACTAGACATTAGCTATCCTTCTACATGGAATTTAGAAAGCTCCAAGGAATTAAACAGCATTAGTAACCAATTATCTGGAAGATTTGAATTAAATCAAGATTTAGAATTTCCAATCACTTGGAGAATCCCTAATTAAGACCACTTTGCAGAGAAATCTAAATTTAAGAATTCCTTTTAAACACTTACTTTTGAATTCTTTTTCAATTGAGAGTATACCTCCAGAATATCCTCTAGAGATACTTCTTTCTTGCTTGCAAATTTCTTAATTTCTCCTACTGTCAAATCTGCATTTATGGGAACTTTGTTACTCATTCCAAGTGGAGCAATATACGTGGCAATATTTCTTGATTTACAACTATGGCAAGAAAAGTGTATAATAACCGATACTCCAGAGTTCTGGATTATGTTAACATCGTCTGTATTATACGCAGTGCCACATTTATCACAAAACTTCGCAACGGAGTCTAAAAAGAATTGTTTCTTCTCCTGTGTGTTATTATCTTTACTGTCCATATATAAAATTATACCACAAGCAATAGATGTCAGATAAAAGTAAATCTATTAAATATTTAATTAAAAAAGGGAAGGAACAAGGTTTCCTTACTCAAGAAGATCTTCTTGATATATTTCCAACAATAGAGGAAGAAATTGAACTTCTAGACGAAATATTTGAGAAGCTACAAAAGAATGAAATAGAGGTCCTAGAGCCAGAAGATGACCTTACTCCAACAGAGAAAGAGGAATTAACACTTGAGAAGAAAATTAATATTCTAAAGACTATTCAAACAAACATCTCAACGGATGCTATAAGATCATACCTATATGAAATTGGAAGAATCCCACTCCTAACAGGAGAAGAGGAGGTTATATTAGCTAAAAGAATTGAAAAAGACGACGAAGAGGCCAGACAACTACTAACTACAGCTAACTTGAGATTAGTTGTAAGTATTGCCAAGAAGTACAGCAAGAGTAACTTGGAACTCCTAGATCTTATACAGGAAGGAAATATGGGATTAATGAGAGCTGTAGAGAAATTTGACTACACCAAGGGTTTCAAGTTCTCAACATATGCTACATGGTGGATTAGACAAGCCATAACCAGAGCAATCGCCGACCAAGCTAGAACTATTCGTATCCCTGTACATATGATTGAAACTATTAACAAATTCAATAAAACAGGAAATATTCTAGCAACTAAGCTTGGAAGACCTCCTACCGATGAAGAAATTGCAAAGGAGATGGATATAGAAGTTGAGAAGATAGCACAGATAAGAAAAATAAAACAAAACCCAACCTCTCTTGCTACACCAATAGGAGAGGAAAAGGACAGTAAATTACAGGATATAATTCCAGATGATTGGTCACAATCCCCAGAAGACTACGCAACTGGAGAGTATCTTAAAAACCAATTACATGACATCCTCGATAGTTTACAGGATAGAGAAAGAAGGGTGCTTTCCTTAAGATTTGGACTAGATGACGGGGTTTCTAGAACACTCGAAGAGGTAGGAAAAGAGTTTGGAGTAACAAGAGAAAGAATTAGGCAGATAGAGGCAAAAGCGTTGAAAAAACTAAAGGAGAAATCTACGCAACAAAAACTAGACGATTATATAGACTAATCTTTGTCCACTAAAGAAAGAAAAACCTCTGGAGTAACAGGTAGAGACTCCTGAGTCCTTTCATATACCTCATCAAGCCCTTTCAAATCAAAGGACTCTTTTAATTGAGTCTTGTACGTCTCAGCATTGGGATTAATTTTTACCTTAGAGCCTTCAAAATATACATACAAACCCACCCAAATAACTACCACCACCAGTAGCATCACCAAAGCAAACAACGATCTTTTAATTACATCCATTTATTTAATTATAAAATTTATCATTCTCGATCCCATATATCCTTAGGTTTACAGCAAACGAACTCAATCCATCTGTCCCTTCCTGAGTACTATAAGAAAGAGATTCCACCACAGGATACATTGGCAATTCTTCCAACTCCCTCAGTAAACCAACAATATTAGCCTGCCTACCCCTAATTGTAAAAGATACAGACTGAGGAATAAGAACAGTAGTATTAACCTGACCATCCCCTTTGTACCTGTCAAATTTTACAGAAGAAAGTGAGTACCCATTCCTTGCTACTATCGCTTCAATATTAGCCAGAAAAAGACTGTGGTTCTCCTTTACTGGAAATATCAATTCCAAATCATCAAACTTTTTCCTGTTCTCCGCATAATCCTTATCTAGATCGCTTAGGGTATTTATCTTTTTTCCCAAAAGCTCGTTCGTTCTTGTTTTCCCTTTAATTTCGTTGTTGATCCTAGAGATTGTTGTTATAGTAGGCCTAATCGCAAATACTATCAAGAGTATTGTCGCAAAAATTGAAAACCCAAAGAAAATATATGACTTCTTCTTCTCTGGAGATTCTTTTATTATTTTTATGTATTCTGTTGTATTTATATTTTTTTCTTTCATATTTACTAATTCTCTCTCTTTCTTTACTCTGAAGGAAACAAGTTAAATGAAACCCTTACACTAATATCCGCATCTTCTTTCGTTATAGAAAATCTCACATCGTGATAGTCTGAGTTGTTCTTTAATGCAGATTCATAGTTTTTAACTGTATCCAAGTTAGAAGAGAGCAGTTGTAACGCAACTCTTCCCTCGTTGTAAGAAAACATACCAAGAGAAAACGTACTTGGCACACCACTTATCAGTTCACTTATCTCTGAGGACTTAATTTCTTGGCTATCCCTAACTCTTTGCACATCTGTAAGAAGAACTTGGTAATTGTCAAAAAGAATAGCATTTTTCTTCCAGCTTTCATTCGAAAGAAGCACAACCTTATCGTTAATCTCTTCTGTGAGGTCGTTATTTTTCCTGTCCAGAATAAATCTTGAGAAGAAAACACCTAGAACAACAACCTGAACTGCTATTAGAAGATATTTCCCAACAGTAACAAGCCATACATATGCATTATTCCATATGTCCGAGGAGGCATATAGGGTTTCTAAGAAATTTATTGATTTTGGTTGTTCTTTTTTACCAAACATAGGGCAGTATTAAACTTTTTATTGGTTTTAGTATAGCATATATTTTAAGCTATGGAATCTTTCTAAAAAGGATTATCTTCTCTCTTTTTTCTAAAGCCTTAGATGCTTTTTGGGAGCTAATTGGAATTATTGGTTCGTAAAATTCTATAATTGTCTTAAGCAGATAGCTTAGATTGTTAAGAATAGCTTCTACTTCTTCCTTTTCCTTTCCTTTCTCCCATGGTTCTTCTTCAGTTATGTACTTATTACCCCAGTCAGCAAGGTCATCTATTTTTTCTCCAGCTAAAGCTATTTCATACTCATCATAGAGATTTTCTATCTGTTCTCTGTACTTCTCTACTTCCTCCCTAAACTCTTTCCCTACCTTCTTCTCATTGTTAATTTTAACCTCTTTACTGTTAGCTAGGTGTATAACCCTGTTTAATAAATTGCCAAAGTTGTTAGCTAATCTAGAATTATACATATTTATTAAGTCATTTTCTTTGTATGCTGAATCTGCGTAGGTTGCTATACCAGTTAAAAGGTAGAATCTCACTATTTCTGCTCCAAATTTCTCTTCCTGGTCAAACGGAGATATTACATTACCTAATGTTTTTGCCATCTTTCTTCCATCTGGGCCTAAAATCATCCCGTGTTCTAGAAGTCTTTGACTTTGTTCTAAACCAACAGATGCTAGCATTCCTTGCCATATACTGCCTTGGAATCTTAGGTTGTCAGTACCAAAAAGCTGTATGCCAGGCCACCATTCATTTAATCTTTTTTCATCAGTACTAAACCCTAAAACATTTACATAGTTTGTTAGTGCATCAAACCAAACATAAAAGACTTGCTCGGGATCTCCTGGGACTTCTATACCCCAAGGAAGATTCTCTCTTAACCTTGATATACTAATATCTTCTGTCTCCTTTATAATCTTTTTTAATTCCCCCAACTTTTTCTTTGGTTTTAATACCTCAGGATTTTCATCCAACCACTTAAGCAGGTGTTTTTTGTATTTAGATAGTTTAAAAAAGTAATTTTCCTCTTCCTTTAGTTCCGGTTCTTTGTCATGGTAAGGACATTTCCCATCTACAAGGTCTCTTTCTGTAAGAAAACTCTCACAGCCTACACAATACCTCCCAGAGTATTTCTTTTTATAGATATCTCCTTTTTCATCACATTTTTTCCAAAATTCTTTTGCTGCTTTGTGGTGTTTTGGGTCAGAAGTTCTGTAAAAATAGTCGTATTCTATGAAAAAAAGTTTGCAAAAGTCTTTGAATCTCTGAGAATATTTATCTGCGAACTCTTGTACAGATAAACTTTCTTGTTTTGACTGTTCTAATATTTTTTGTCCATGTTCATCAGTTCCTACATTAAAAAAGACATTTTCTTTTCCTAATTTTTTTCTAAAATATCTCGAGATTGCATCAGCTTGTATAAATTCAAGGGCATGACCAATATGGGGTTCGGCATTAACATAAGGGAGAGTTGTTGTAATGTATAGTTTTTTATTTTTGTTCATAATAGCTTTATTATATAATGATTTAGCCTTAATTAAAATCTCAAGGCCCTATAAATAACTCCTAAGAGTTTCTTTACCTTCTCCTTTGTGTTATAAAAATATAGGAGG
>CAYQYH010000014.1:0-17867 GCA_964421735.1 uncultured Candidatus Saccharibacteria bacterium
GATCCTCAAGCCTTGCCAAAGATGATGCAGGCCTTTAAAACAAAATTCTGCATATATTTCAATAAGAAATATGGACTCGTAGGGCATGTTTTTCAGGGACGTTATAAAGCCGCTTATGTGAATTCTAGTTGGGAGCTAGAGAGATTAAAAAATTATCTGAGAAATAACCCTGTAAAAGAAGGGCTCGTAAAACACCCCAATGATTATAGGTGGTTGAGAATCCGAGAGGGCCAGGCACCCAAGAAACAAAAAACTACAGCGTCGATATAAAAGACCTCCTAAGTTTAAAATTTAATTTTCTAGCCGGCACCAACTATAAATTCCCTAATCTACACCTGGGTTCTCTACAGGGGCCAGGCCCTTCTCATAACAACGCATTAAATTTAACATCAAAGAGGCCACTGTCATAGGACCCACTCCCCCAGGTACTGGAGTTATGTATGAGGGAATACCTCCAACATCCTCCCAGTCAACATCCCCTACTAATTTCCCTGTCTCAGGATGTTTATTTGATCCCACATCTATTAATACTGATTCATGCTTAACAAATTCTGAGTTAACAAAAAGAGGTTTTCCTACTGCAGTAACTAATATGTCTGCTGTTTGAGAGACACCTTGAATATCTACTGTTTTAGAATTACATATCGTAACCGTAGCATTCTTAGTTAACATCATCGCAGCTAGAGGTTTTCCGACAATGTTACTAGAACCAAGGATAACAACCCTTTTCCCAAATATTTTAATATTGTACTCTTCTAAAAGCCTCATTATTCCCAATGGTGTAGCGGGAGGAATTGCGCTTGGATCTTTTTGAAAAAGTCTTCCTAAATTTACAGAAGTTAAACCATCCACATCCTTTCTCGGGTCTATGCTTTCTAAGACTAAGTTGGTATCTATATGTTCTGGTAGAGGGAGTTGAACCATGAATCCATCTGTTTGCTCAAAAGCGTTTAGTGCTCTAACTAGGTTTATTACTTCCTCAGTAGTTATATTATTGTCTAAATGATGTGTCTGACATGTAATCCCTAATTCCCTTGCTGTTTTTTCTTTCATTTTTACATACTTAACACTTCCGTAGTCATTTCCGACTAGAATAATATCTAGGCGAGGTACTCTTTTACCATTCATTGAGATATTCTCTACCTTTGAAGATATTTCATCTAATATTTTCTGTGATGTAGCTTTACCATCTAATATTTCCATTGTTGACCCATTTATATATATTTTCTTGCTTACCCCCATATTTTACAGGATATTTAGAGATTTTGTTAATATTGCTGAACTTTTTACCTAGTGAGAAATGGAAAGAAACTATTCTACAGCCTTTTTTAATCTTCTTTTTAAATAATATCTCGTCGACAAAATCTGGAAGAAGGTAGAGGTAGATAGCATCAAAATCTGAGACGTCAAAGTCCCTCGCGTCTCTATGTTTAAAAACAAGATTTTTTCTACCTAAAAGAAACTTTACTACATTTGAGTACATTACTAGGAGGGAGTTCTTTTCTACACCTGTAAATTCAACTTTGGGATACATTTTAGAAGCATATATTAGCACCCTACCATCTCCACTACCTACGTCCAAAACTTTGTCTCCTTCTTTTAGATCTAGATGTTTGATTGCTTCTTTAAAAAGTTTGCTAGAGGGGACATAGGGGACGGTACCAAACATTGATAGAGCTATAACAAAAGTTCTAATTAGGAAAAAAAGAGAGGTTACAACAAGGATAACTATTATTACGTAAGAGAATATTTCTATCATAGTACATTTTCTTTTTGGCTTTCTTTGTACAACCTACCCTCCTTTTTCATTAATTCATCCCACGGACCTGATTCTACAATTTTTCCTCTGTGGAAGTAATATATTCTATCGAAATGTTTTAAGTGGTTAAGACTCCTGGTAATGTAAATTATCGACCTCTCTTTGCCTATGAAGTCAAACATACCTTGTAAAATATCTCTTGCTGAAATATCATCAATAAAGGTAAATGGTTCATCCATAATAAATACATTTCTATTCCTGTACAACATCCTGGCAATGGATAACCTCTGCCAGTAACCGGGAGAAAGATCTTTTCCTGAAGGAAAGGTTTTACCCAACACACTCTTGTTTTTAAGATTAATTTGTTTCTTAAACCCCTTTACCCCCGCTATTTTAATAACCTTTTTGTATAACTCTCTGTCTACATTCTTTCTCTGCTTAGATATCACAACATTTCCCTCTAGAGTAAAGTGATAGGAGATAAAGTCTTGAAATATTACTGACAATTTCCTCTTTAATTGCCTCCTATCTAAGTCCTGAATGTCATGGCCATCTATAAGATATTCTCCCTCCTTCACTCTATACAAACCAGCTAATATTTTAACAGTGGTAGTTTTTCCTGAACCATCTCCACCAAAGAAAGCAATTTTTTCTCCTGGTTCTAATTTAACATTCAAATTGCTTAAAATCTTTGTTCCAGGGTCATCTGGGTATTCAAAGTTAAGATTCTTAAATTCAAGTGTGGGTGTACCCTCTCCTAATTTAACATCACCATGTTTGTAATCTCCAAAGCCTTTGTATTCTATTAACTTAAAGAATTCTCCAATATACTCAAGATTGTTTGACATTAAGGAAAGGGCATCTATTATTCCAAAAATACTGGAATAAACAACATTTACATAATCATACAGTGCTTTAAAGGTACCAAAGGTTAAACCTTTAACAACAGAGACCGAAAGTACATATATTACATAGGCAAATTCCATTACCTGACCAACAATAGAAAATGAGGTCTTGTCCCTAAAGAAATTTAGAAACTTCTCTAAGAGACCCTTTATATTTTCCTCGTATTCCTCCTCGTACTTTCTCTTTAAGTATGAATATATGTTATTTACCCTCAATTCTGTAAAATTAGCTATCGTTAAGCCCAAATTCTCTATATAGCGAATAAGCTTAAATCTCCCTGTCTCCTTGTCCCTATACATCCTCAACTCCTTTCTTCTAATATGTACAGCTATTGTCTCTGGTAAAACAAAAAAGAGAAGTAAAAGAACAGTCCAACCCATTGTGCCAAAAAGTATAATTCCTGCACTTACTAATCTTATGATGTTACTTAAAATCGTAGAGAAGTTCTCGTACGCTGAGGTTATCCTCCCTATGGAAAATGAAGGGATAAATATCAACATGTTTTGGAATTCCTCTGTCTCTATGTCTTCTAGGTTCGCACCAGAAACCTTTGATAACAGCTTCTGTCGGGAATCTTTCCACACCTTTTCGTTAATTACATTATATAGATAATCTCTAAACTGAACACATATCTCCACAACTATCCAGAGAATCAATATCACAAGAAGGTAGTAAAAAGAATCTGTAGCTAAATATTTATTAAGGTCAAAGTCACTCCAGTTAAGAAAAATGTTTGTTGTCTCATCTATAAATTTCCCAAAGATCGTAATCCCATATATTTCTGTGGCTGTAGATATAATAAAAAGAATATCTCTTCCAATTGCTGCTCCTGTGTACTGGGAATATATAAACTTTAGAGTTCGTTTTAATGCAAAGATTTTTTGTTTAAATTTCTGTACAATCATTAGAATATGATAGCATGGTTAAAAACTTAGTGGAATGAGAAATAGACAATTTTTAGAAAAAATCCTATATGACCTTTGGGAAAATCATTTCTGTGATATTCCTCGTAAAAATCTAGTCATTATTAAGTACGGCAAGTACTCTAAGAGACAATTAGGAAGTATAAAACTGGCAAACAGGAGAACTAAGATAAAGGGATTACTGAGAGAAAAAAGCGAAGACTACAAAGCACAAGACGACAAAAGTATTACTGTAATAACAATCACCAGACATTTCAGAGATGAAATTGTCCCAGAGTTTGTTGTAAGAGCAACAATAGCTCATGAATTATGTCACTACGCACATGGATTTAGTTCTCCACTACAAAAAAGTTTTGAGAAACCACATCAGGGAAGTGTAATAAAGAAGGAATTACAGAAGAGAGGTCTGTTTGAGAAACAGTTAAAAGCAGACAAATGGCTAAAAGAAAATTGGTTAGATATTATTTCTTCTTAACTTCTTGCAAAGATTTTCTCATTTTCTGTATCTGCCTTTTTAACGAGAGAAGTTCATCGTCATTTACAACAACACCTCTCTCCAATTTCCCTAATAACGACTCAACACTAAAATCCAAGTCATCAAAGACTTCTCTCACTTCCAAACGCCTATCGTTAATTTTTTGTTTTTTTGAAGACATTAAAAAATATTAGAACAAATTTCTTACATTTGCCTTACAAATACGAAAGGGTATTCTATTTTCATGAACTACCCTTCTATTCCATACAAAGTAATATGTAATTAGAATCTATATATATGAACAAAAACTACATTGGAGAAAATATAAGAATATACAGAGAAAGAAAAGACATGACCCAGAAGGAGCTGGCTGAAAAGATTGGCAAAACATGGGAGATGATTTCTAGATATGAGAGAGGTGCTAGTTCACCCTTTAAACAGATTGATTCTCTTGCCGATGCACTGAAAGTAGATTCCTCTGATCTACTCAAGAAGCCAAGCGAAAACAAAAAGTATGTTTTAAACCGAGTCCCATTATTTAAATCTTTACCTAAAAATATGGATTTCATTAATACAAAACCATATGAATATTACATAGCTCCTGATTGGATACTAGATCAAGATTTAGAGAGTTTTGTTGTAGATAGTAAATTGCTGAATATTAAGGACGACCGGTTAAAACATGGCGGGTATATCTTCGTTGCACCAAATCTAAAGACAGACGCAGAAAGAGAAGACCCTGTACTTAAAAAAGTTGAGGGAGGGTTGGTGATAGACAAGAAATTTAATTCCAGAGAAGAAGATATTATTGGGAAAGTTTTAGCTCAAGAGATTAGGTTCTAGATAGAACCTTTTATTACTGAATCTTCTAGCAAAGCTCAAAGGTGAAATATTAGAGAACAGAAAAGGAGGCTCGGAAGCCTCCTTTTAAAATTACTCTGGAGAAATTCCTACATCATTCCTGGCATCCCTCCCACATTGCCTCCCATACCTCCACCCATTGAAGTTCCTTTTTCTTCATCTTCTTCTGGGAAATCTGCAACTACAGCCTCTGTAGTAACCAGCATTGAACCTACTGAAACTGCATTTGTTAAAGCTAACCTAGTTACCTTAACGGGATCTATTATTCCCTCTTCTATCATATTTACATATTCTCCTATCTTAGCATTAAAACCTATCTCATCCTTACAATTAGCTGCAACTACAGCACCATCCTCACCCGCATTTTCTGCAATCTGCTTGAGTGGTTCACTGAGGATATCCTTCAAGATTTCAATACCTAACTGTTCATCACGCTCATCTAATTTAACTTTTTCTAAAACCTTCTTAGCATTATGAAAAGCCAATCCACCTCCAGCTACGACACCTTCCTCAATTGCAGCTCTCGTAGCATTAATTGCATCCTCTACCCTCGCTCTCTTCTCCTTTGCCTCAACTTCAGATGCCGCTCCTACCTTAACTACAGCTACACCTCCGGAAATCTTTGCCAACCTCTCTTGTAATTTTTCCTTGTCATAATCTGAAGTTGTTGCCTCTATTTGTGCTTTTATTTCTTTTATTCTTTTCTCTATAGCTTTCTTAGTCCCTTTTCCTTCTACGATTATGGTCTTTTCCTTTGTTACTATAACCTTCTTAGCTGAGCCTAAATTACTCAACTCTACGGCATCTAAAGTCTTACCAACCTCCTCTGAAATAAATTCTGCACCTGTTAAGATGGAGAGATCCTGTAACATCTCTTTCTTTCTGTCTCCAAAACCTGGAGCTTTTACAGCCACAACATCTAAAGTTCCCCTTAACTTATTAACAACCAAAGTTGCTAAAGCCTGATTTTCAATCTCCTCGGCAATTATTACAAGAGGTCTATCTGCCTCACCTAAGACCTTCTCAGCTATTGCTTGTATATCTTGAAGATTAGAAAGTTTCTGGTCTGTGATAAAGATATATGGGTTCTCCATAACGGTTTCCAATGTTTCTGTGTTTGTTGCAAAATATGGACTAACATAACCATTATCAAACTCCATACCCTCAGTATATTCAACCTCATCTTCAAATCCCTTTGCCTCCTCTACCGTTATAACACCCTCGCCTCCCACTTTTTCAAAAACACCTCCTATCATATCTCCCAGCTCCTTATCGTTATTCGTAGAAATTGTAGCAACCTGAGAAATCTCTTCTTTATTATTAGAAATCTTCTTAGCCGTTTTTCTTAATTCCTTAACAACTAACTCAACCCCATAATCCAATCCCCTTTTAAGAGAAATAGGGTTAGAACCTGCGGCAACATTTCTAAAACCTGCAGTAGCTATCGCCTGAGCAAGAACAGTAACTGTAGTTGTACCATCTCCTGCCAAATCATTAACCTGATTTGCAGCCTCCTTTATCATCTCAACTCCAACATTCTTGAAAGGATCTTTGTCCTCAATTTCCTTAGCCACAGTCACCCCATCCTTAGTTATTACTTGGGAGCCAAACCCCTTAGCTAAAGCTACATTCCTTCCTTTAGGCCCAAGAGTTGTCTTAACAGCATCCGCTATTGTGTCAACCCCAGCTTTCAAAGCCTTCCTTGCCTCTTCATTGTAAATTATTGATTTTGCCATTTTTGTAAAACTAGTAAATTTAATTATTTTTATTTTTAATTATCTATTTATATTTTGCTACTCTAACTAATTTAAAAAGTGTAACTTTAGTCAGGCCATACATTATTTAATAATTGCAAGGATATCTTCGGTATTTAAAAGGAAATACTTCTCCTCATCTATTAATATCTCATCTGGAGAATACTTCTTAAAATACACTTTATCACCAACAGAGAGATCAAAAGTTATCTCTTTGCCATCTTCTTTTCCCTGTCCAAGCTTAACAATTTCACCTGTCTCAGGCTTCTGTTCCTCACTTGCGCTTGGGGGAAGAACTAAACCTCCTGATGTTCTCTCATCAAACTCATCAGGTCTTACTAAAACCCTATTTCCTAATGGTTGGATTTTTATACTTTTGGCCATATGTTTTTAGCAGATTAATTTAATGATTGCCAAAGAATTGTATCATACACACCAACACTTCTTCAAGTCCCTTTAAGGCATTGCCTCAGAGGCCTATAACAAGACTTATTGCTAAAATCCCCCACTGTTAGGACATAGAAAGAGGTAAAGCCTTGGAGGTGTTTTATAGAGATCCTTTAAAAACAACCTTGTCGTTAAGTAATTCTATGTTTTCTATCGTTCGTCCTAAAAATCTGTTTTCATTAAGCATAATCACAGCATCTGAAATTCCTTTGTTAATATCTATTATTATCCTGTCTGCAATAATATCTGGGATTTTACTATCACCTATTCTAATCTCATTTACATATAGTTCTGCAGTCTCCCTGTTGTCCTTAACTACGTCCATTACTACCCATGGAAGTTGTATAGAGGAAAAACTGTATTTCAGATATACTTGCCAAAGTCCCCTTGAAGGCGCTAGGCAGACATCATTAACCTCAAAAGGGTCTGTCGTCTCAATATTGGAAGAAAGAACGTACAAAACTTCCTCTACGGAGAAAACAATAAAATCTGTTCTGCTATCTGAAAGTATAAAATTTTTAATTCTTTCCTCAATTATCTCTTCCAGCTCTTCTTCCATAGCTAAAGAATCCAAACAGACGGTAGGGGAAGTTTCAGAAGTATTTTTATTAAAAGTACTTCCATACCATTGACTATATCTATAAGAAAAGATGATTCCCGCCAGTAAAAACAGAAGTAGCAAACCTAAAAGGGAAGAAAGCAATCCCTTAAAAATCTTTTTTGACATCTTCATCCCTTCGGCTTCTCTTAAACAAGTTATTCTTAATATCAAGAAGGATTTCATCTACCACTACTATTTCAGCAATACCAAAGACCTTAGATCCAAGCCAATAGGAAAGAATTCCGTAGAAAGATGTTATTGCAGTAAGGATTATAATGGAAAGAGTCCTTGTCGTATCTAATTGGAAATCAAAAAGCTTAAAGACAAAATACATTGCTATACACATTAAAACTGTGTTTAGAAGTTTTTTCATAGTAGGCATAATCGTCCTCTTCCATGTTATAACTTTGCTTTTAAGATTTAACAGAAAAACTAAAATTACTGTTTCAACAAGGTATGCAATACTCAAGCTTAGAGATAGTCCTCCCACAGCAAGGTCAGAGTCTCCCCTTCTAGTGGACCATCTAACAATATCTCCTAGGAAAGAGGCTAAAACGTTAATGAACTCTTTTCCGTTTGTCTCAGTAATTTGTATAAACATCTGCTCAATAATTGGCCTCCAGTCATAGTAGTGACTGAAAAAATTAGTTAGTAAAAGCGCAAAACCTATATTAACCAATATTCCCACTGTTATTGCTATAAGTGGCAACCACGTTTCTTTCAGAGCATAAAACGCCCTAAGTAGAATTTGTACAACGGTCTGTCCTACGACAGAGAAACTAAGCAGAACAAGACACCAAGCAGTTAAAATTGTAGCTCTCCAATCGAAAGCACCAACTCCATACGCTAATCTTACCAATGGTAATCGCAAAACAATAAGGATAGCAACTATTGGAAAGACTAAGAAGAGTGCTGTTTGTATAGCTTTATTTAAAATATTGCAATATTCATCCTTGTCGTCACAGTGCTCTGCAAGGTCTGGTAAAGCTACCTGAGCTACTGCACTTCCTACAATATTTATGGGGAAAAGATGAAGGCTCACTGCAAATTTATATGCACTTAGAGCCCCAACGGCAAGAGAGAAACTGATCAGGGTGTTTACTACGGTATTAATCTCTTCTCCTAAAACTCCAATAGTCCTAGGAATCGCTAATTTAAGCGCCTGAACAGTCTTATTATGTTTTAACCCCTCCTTTAGAATTTTAAAACTAATTTTAAACTGTTTGGAGTAATAGACCTTAAACTTAGGTATCTGGACTAAGAGATGAAGCAGGGACCCCACAACAGCAGATATTGCAATCCCTTCAACCCCCATATTAAAGAATACAACCAAAATTATGGATCCCAGTATTATTGCCATGTTGTAAAAAAGAGGTGCTAAAGACGTCACAAAAAACTGTTTCCTAACCTGAAGATAGCCTGTAATAAGACTACTTATTCCAAGAAGAATGGGGGAAATCATCATTATTCTTGTTAAAGAAACAAAAAGGTCAAAATCTTCTTGGCCTATCCTGTCCCCAAATTGCAAAACATTTTGAAGAAAATCAGACTCTATCAACAACGTTGTTAACCGTGGAGTAAAGATAAAAAGACCAATAGCTATGATAATAAACAAGGAAGAGATAATTAACATAAGGTGGTTAAAGAATTTGTTTAGAGCCTTCTTCCCATCCTTATGGAAAATGTCAGAAAAGGTTGGAATAACAGCCGCATTCACAGAACCTGCTACAAGAAGCATAAAAAGCATATCTGGGATAGTAAAAGCTGCCCAGAATATATCTAATTCGTGAGAAATCCCAAAGAGTTGAGCTATTGTTCTTAATTTAAGAAATCCTAATATCTTTGTAACAAATAAAAGAAGCATTACAAAGTAAACACTGTTTTTTTGTTTAAATATCTTTAACATCTTTTGTTAGTATTGGTTATGCGCATATATGATAATTTAAACTGCAATTTTTATCAATTAATCATAATTTAATAATAGGGTGAGAGAATTACCATATGAACAATATTTTAGACATTCTCTTCCCCAAAAGCTGCACCATTTGCGGTCGTAAAGGAACATACCTATGTGACAGGTGTAAAAAACTCTTCAAAAGAAACCTTCCAGAGTGTTACTTGTGTAGAAGGGTATCTCCTAATTACAAAACTCATAAGAAATGTAAAAGTTCTAAGAATCTCAACTACTTGGATAGTGTCTTCGTCTCGTGGGAGTACAATTCCCTAACTTCAGATTTACTCAAGAAGTATAAATATGGGTATGTGTATGATATGTCTGACATTTTGTCGGAGTTTTTTGTTGAGAGTATTTCAAATTCTACTTTTGCTCAGACTCTAAGAAAAACCCTGTTAATAAATATTCCTATCCCAACTAACAGGTTAAAAGAAAGAGGGTTTAACCAAACTTTAAATATTTCAAAGGCAGTTGGGGAACACTTTGATTTGCCATTTTCAGAAAACTTGCTAAGCAGAAGAAATACGTATGACCATCAATCTCTAAAGGATCGTGGGGAAAGAAAGAATATTTCAAAAAACGATTTTATCGTAAACAGTAATTTCAACCTATCTCCCTATAGGAGTATCACAATCGTAGATGATGTTATTACAACAGGAATTACTCTAGAAAGTGCTAGCGAATCTCTCAGAGAGAGTTTTGGGGAAGATTTAATAATTAATGGTGCATGTATGTTTAGAGGCAAAGCATACTACCCTTCAACTTAATTCTTGCTGTTTAATAGATGCCTGCTTCCTTGATCCCTAACCTACAGCAAACTCTCCTCTTCTAGTCCTGTTTCGAGAGATTCCTCGTCCTCTAAATCCCCAGGAACCTCCTCGTCTGATTCCCCTATTTCTGGTTCTTCTATCTCTTCTAAATCAAAACCTTCTTCTTCAAGAGCCTCTAAGGCGGCTACAATCTCTGTATAAATCTCTAAATCTGTTGCCTCTTCCTCTTCCAAAATCTGTTGAGCAGCTTGAAGGTATGAAGCATATATCTCGATATTGCCTTCTTCCTTGTTTATATCAGCAATTAAAAGAATTGAAGGAATATGGCGAGGATTAATTTCCAACACTCTTGTCAACAACTCCAAGGCATTATTTTGCTCCCCCTTTACTATGTATACCTGTGCCATACTGTAATACAGCTCAAAATTGGTAGGGTTAAGACGTATTGCTTTTTCTAATGAAGTTATGGCATCAGAGACATGCTCATTAAATCCTATTCCCAACAAACCCGTATATATTGTTGACCTAGTTCGCCAATTTGCATATACAGATGGAGATGTATCAGTACTTTTGCGTGCTAGATCTATCGCTTCTCCTTTCAAGGTAGTTATAGCATTAATATATTGCTCCCTCAATTCTGTATCTTCTTCATCTACCTCAGAAAACCTCTCAGCTAGGACTCCTATTTTCTCAAATAGTATCAGAGCTCTTTTCCTGTTGTACAAGGGATTCTTTTTATCATAATTAAGAGCTGTTAAATAGAAACTATCAATAGAGTCCAGGAAAGACTCTCGCTCTTCTAAAGTAGGAACCAATTCTGAATCTTGCACATATTTCCTATTCTCCTGAACACTAAAGGATTCTGCCCTCAAAGTAGAAAGACTTGCAAGACTTCTTGATCCTAAAAGAATGAGTAGAAACAAAGCAAAACATGATACAAGTACTGTCAGAAATATATTAAAGCTGTAAAGAGAGCTCTTTCCTTTGGGGGCTGCACTCATATTTAAAGCCCAGAATTTCAGCACAAACTTATCCTCAGCCGGAGTCTTAAGGTATTCTCTTATAATAGACCTGAGGGAAATAAAGGTAAGAAACAGGAATATCACAAGTACAGAGTATGATATTAAAAAGGAAGATATAAATATCGTCAAAATAACAGCATCTATAATCAGAAATCTCCAAGAACTTCCTTTATCTGCCGAGGTATTGGCAGTTTGCAAATCTGACACAAAACCTTTTACAATGAGATAACCTAAAAACAACCAAACAAGGAACCATAATAATCCTCCATTGGCCAACTTTGTAAGAACTTCGTTTGCTCCAGAGTGAAAGGCTGTGTCTCCCAAAGAAAGTAAACCTTGATCTAAGGGTTTAAACATATGGTAAGCAACAGGATAAGTTCCCACACCAAGTCCAAAGAGACCAGCAACCAAGCTACTTACAACAACAGAACCCGTTATAATCCAGGAGATATCAAACCCTAGCGCTATCTCGGTAAACATTTCGAAGTCCTCAGGGAAAAAAGCACCTCTTACCCTCTCAACTTGTAAAAATATTACAGGAATAGCAATCAAAAACACACCTATTAAAGATAGGAGAAATATTTGTTTGGTAGTTTCTTTCTCCAACTTGAGAACTTTTAGAATAAGAACTAGGAGAACAACTACCACTATTAAGAAGGACAGCATCAACATCAGGCTCTGATTCATGGAATATAACCATATGTTTACAATGGAAACCAATGCAATTAATATCGAAAGAATATATTCTGATTTTCTCTTACCGTCTATTAGATACTCTCCAACAAAACCTATACATAAGATAACACTTATGAAATTGATAAGAAGATGAATTTTGGAAGATCTCAACAGAGGTAAACCACTTTGATAAAGATTCTTATAAACAGGAAGAAATCCCCATACATTAACTCCAAAGAATGAAAGTAAACTCAAGAAGTTGTTCATAAAAAAGCCTAGCAGAAAGATTAGTATAAGAGAGCGAACATCTTCCTCTCCTTCTATAAATGTTCTAGAAACTATCGTTACAAGGAAGATTGCAATGAATACCACTAAACCAGTTCCAAATCTCCCATCCACACCCCAAAGACTAGTATAAACATCAAGAGAGAATACTGTTGAGAGAAGCATAGATAACAGTATTAAGAAAAATCCAATATCCAAGCTACTCTTTAAAATACTTGTCTTCCCATCCCACAGTAATTTAATAACTTCCAAACCTAAGATTACTGTTGAGATAAACAGAATAAGTAACGACATAGATTTTTCCGTCCAATCCCAAGGGAAAGGGAATATCGATAGTGGTAAAAGAAAAATAAGAACCTTAAATAATCTTTTCTGAAAGAGAACAATGTTAAGTTTCTCTTTGCTATTTGTTTTGGAGTCTTCTAGCATATGAGGGCAGAAATAATTCTATGTTAATGTGTAAATGCTACCACAAACAGGGAGGAAATCCAACGATTTCCCCCCTGGATTGCTATTTACTCCTCTTCTACTACTTCTCCTTCCTTAACATCTTCCTTTTCGTTCTCTTGTTTCTTTTTATCTTCTTTATCTTTCTTGCCCTTTTTGCCTTCCCCCTTTTGTGCTTCTTCCTTACTTACCTGTTCATACATTTTCTTCCCTATCTCCTGCATTTTCTCGGAGAGCTCTTCCGTTTTCTTTTCTACTTTTTCTTTGTCAAAGTCTTCTTTCTCTATGAGTTTTTTAAGCTCCTTAGAGACTTTCTCTATATCTTCCCTTTCTTTTTTATCTATCTTCTCTTTGTTTTCTTTGAGAAGTTTTTCCACACTAAAGATAAGCGTATCTGCATTATTTCTCACTTCAGCTCTCTCCCTTTTCTTCTTGTCTTCCTCTGCATGTTTTTCAGCCTCTTTAACCATCTCCTCTATTTCTTCTTCTTTGAGACTAGTTGATGCAGTTATGGTAATTTTTTGTTCTTTCTTTGTAGCTAAATCTACAGCTTTAACATTTAAAATACCATTTGCATCGATGGAGAATGTAACCTCTATTTGAGGGACTCCTCTTGGTGCTGGTGGAATACCGTCAAGGATAAATTTCCCGAGAGTTTTATTATCTGCTGCCATTTCCCTCTCTCCCTGAAGAACGTGTATCTCTACGGCAGGTTGATTGTCTGCCGCTGTGGAAAATACTTGTTTCTTTTCTACCGGTATAGTTGTGTTCTTCTCTATGAGTTTAGTCATTACTCCACCAAGTGTCTCAAGTCCTAGAGATAATGGAGTTACATCCAAGAGAGTAACGTCTTTAACATCTCCAGCTAAAACACCCGCCTGTATAGCAGCTCCTATGCCGACTATTTCATCAGGGTTAACTCCTTTATTGGGTTCCTTTTCAAATATTTCCTTAACCTTCTTTACTATTGCAGGCATCCTTGTCATCCCTCCAACCAATAATACTTGGTCAATATCTTCTTTCTTAAGTTTTGCATCCTTCAAAACCTTCTCACAAGGCTTAACAGTCTGCTCTATTAAGTCAGCCGTTATTTTCTCTAACTCAGATCTTGTTAGTTTTTCTTTCAAATGCTTTGGTCCTTTGTCCGTAGCTGTTATGTAAGGAACATTAATGTCTGTTTCCTCAGAGGTAGAAAGTGCCATTTTAGCTTTTTCTGCTGCTTCTCTTAATCTTTGAAGAGCGGTTCTGTCCTCTCTTAAGTCAAAGTTCTCTTTCTCCTTAAATGCTTCTGCAAGATAGTCAATTATTACTTGATCAAAATCATCTCCTCCTAAATGTGTGTCTCCATTGGTGGAGAGAACTTCGAAGACACCCTCACCCATTTCTAAAATTGAAATGTCAAAGGTTCCTCCTCCAAGGTCAAATATCGCAACTTTTTCATCCTTACCTTTATCTAAACCATAAGCAAGTGCTGCAGCAGTAGGTTCGTTAACTATTCTCTTTACAGTTAAACCTGCTATCTTACCAGCATCCTTGGTTGCCTGTCTCTGGGAGTCATCAAAGTATGCGGGAACTGTAATTACAGCCTCTCGCACCTTCTCTCCTAAGAATTCCTCTGCATCTTCTTTCATTTTAGCTAATATTTTCGCTGAGATCTCTTGTGGTGAGTACCACTTACTTCCCATTTGAACCTCTAAACCTCCTGTGTCAGATTTCCTCATAGCAAAAGGTAAAAGTTCTTTGTCCTTTTCTACCTCAGGATCATCCCAGGACCTACCTATAAGTCTCTTTACTGAATAGATGGTGCTCTCTGGATTAGTTATGGCCTGGTTTTTTGCAGGAGTCCCGACCACTATCTCTCCTTTTTCATCCTCAGCAACTACAGATGGAGTTAATCTTCCACCTTGAGAGTTGGGGATAACGTTAGGTTTACCACCCTCCATGTAAGCCATGACAGAGTTCGTTGTTCCTAAGTCTATTCCTATTATTTTAGACATATTATTTTTATTAAAAATTTAATTTTTATTTCGATACTACGACTCTTGCGGGTCGTACTACTGAATCATTTAAAGTGTACCCTGGTTGTATTACTTCATATATCTCTCCTTTTTTTCCTTCCTCTACCGTAGCTATTGCCTCATGGATATCTTTGTCAAAACTATCTCCTTTCTCAGGAATATATTGCTTAAAACCCATTTCTTCTAAGCCTTCTCTCATTCCCTCTATGGTAGCTAATATTCCTTCTAACCAAGATTTTCCCTTCTCATCCATCTTCACATTCTTACTTGCTACAGTTGCTAGCATTAAAGCATCTAAGGAAGGAACTATTGTTTCAAAGAGTGTTTTTTTTGCTTGGTCTAATTTTAATCTGTCTCGTTTTTCTGAATTTTTAACTAGGTTTTGGTAATCTGCTAGCGCTCTTTTTAATTGGTTTTCAACCTCTAACTTCTCATCCTCAACCTTATCTACTGTAAGAGCTAACTCCTGTATCTTTTTTTCAAGATTTTCTACTGCGTTATTATTCCTTTGTTTATTCTTTTTACTCTTAGTCATTGAAACCTTTATTTAAATTATCTCCATCCTGACATAGAATTTTCTAGAGCACTCTTAACTTCACTCAAAGCTGCCAAAACTTTAGAATATTCCATTCTTTTTGATCCAAGTACTCCAATGTATGATTTCTCTTTCTCCCAAAAAAGGATTTTCGTAAAAGCAAGAGCACAATCTTCTAGGTTCTCTATGCCGGATTCTTCTCCAATTAAGAGAGAGACTCCAGAGCCTGAATATTTCTCTACTAAGCATGGTAAGAATACTCTGTCTTCCACTATGTTAACTACTGTCTCTATTGCCTCTATTTCCCTAAATTCCTCGTACTTAAGAAGATTAGCGAATCCATAGGCTCTTATATCCTTGTCTAAGATTACAAAAACCAAAGACTCTGTCTCCTCTGAGAGGATCTCCAAGATTGATCTTATTACCTCATCTTTAGAGAATCTGTCTCTGAAGATTTCCTGCCTTATTTCAACTGTAACTAAAGGGCTTAAACCATTCCTATCTAAGTACTTGGTAACATACAGTCTCAGAGCTTGGTCTGTTGGTAATCTGCCGGAGGAAATGTGACTTTTTTCTAAAAGTCCTAGTTGCATTAATTTAACCATTTCATTTCTAACAGTAGCAGAGCTTACTCCTAAGTCATATTTTTCTAAAAGAGCTAGTGAACCTACTTCTTCTGCTTCTTCCATAAATTCCTTTATTACAGCCATTAGTATTGCTTTTTGTCTCTCCGTTAAATCCATATTAGCAAAAGAAAAGATTAACTGCTAAAGTATAATAAAAGATTGCTTAACTGTCAACAGCTAAAAGTTATTGCCCCTTAGGTGTTTTTTTGATATACTCCTATTCGTTATGGAAAACATGGAAAAAGTTGTTTTAGAAAAAAGAAAAGTTGTTGGAAAGAAAAACAAGAAATTGCTTTCTGAAGGATATATCCCTACGGTGATATATAATTCAGAGGGTAATTCTAGAAATATTAAGATCCCCTACTCTGTTGCTGTAAAAATCGTAAGGCATGCTACATCTGCTACCGTTTTAGATGCAGAGTATGATGGTAAAGATATAAAGGTAATTGTTAAGGAAATAGATATTAATCCTTTAACTGACAAGATTAGACATATTGCATTTTTTGAAATTGACGAGAAGGCAGAAATGACGTTTACAATTCCTTTCAAGACTATTGGTATTGCACCTGCAGTTAAGAATAACTTGGGAATCTTGGTAGAGGTTCTTTCTTCTATAGACGTTAGATGTAAGCTTTCAGACCTTATTCCTTTCATCGAAGTAGACATTTCTAATTTAGAACATCCTGGACAATCTATTTCTTTAGATGAACTAGATATTCCTAAAGAGCTTTCTTTAGAAAACAAAGATTTAGCTGAAACTACTGTTGTTACAATAACAGAGTTGCAAGAGGAAATCGTTATTGAAGAGCCTGAGGTTGAAGAATTAGAAGAAGGGGAAGAGGTTGAAGGTGAAGAGGGGGAGGGTGAGGAAGGAGAGGAGGGAGAAGAGGTAGAAGGGGAAGAGGGTGCAGAAGGGGAAGGCGAGACAGAGACTAAAGAAGAGGGTCAAGAGAAGAAGGAGTAACACTCTTTCAAATTTTCACAGTTGTAGATATAATTGTTTATGATTTCAGTAATTATTACTTCTTTTAAAGAGCCCAAGACTATTAGGAAATGTATTTCATCTGTCGCTGATCGCAAATATTCAGGTATCCCAAATCCTTTTGAAATTATTCAGGTTTCTCCTGATGAATTAACGTTAAAACAAGGGAAAAAAGAGGCAAATAGGTTAGAGTTAACTAAAAGACAGTATGTACAGATAAGGGACCCTAAGAAGGGTAAGCCTTATGCACTTAAAATGGCTCTAGAGAAGGCTAAGGGAGAGATTGTTATTCTTACAGATGGAGATGTTTATTTTGAGGAGAATGCGGTAAAGGAACTTCTTAAGCCGTTTGAAAATAAAAATGTAGGTGGTGCTAGTGGAAGACCTGTATCCCAAGATAGCAAGCTGGATAGGTATGGGTACTGGGGGCATCTACTTTCAGATTCTGCAGACCATAGAAGGAAAAAACAGATGGAGAAAGTGGATGGGAAAGATTATTATGTCAGCAAAGAGAACTTTTTTCCTATGAGTGGTTATATTATGGCAATAAGGAATTTAGATTTTGATATCGCTTCAAATGTTTTGTCTGATGATGCATATATTTCTTACACTCTTAGAAATATGGGTTTGGATATTGCTTATGCTCCTGAGGCTGTTTGTTACGTTAAGTATCCTACTAACTTGAAGGATTATTACAAGCAAAAGATTAGGTCTCTTGGGGGTTTTAAGCAGTTAAAGAGGATGGGGGTGTTTGAGAGGGATAAGCAGAGTAGGAGTTTTTTGATTGAATTACCTTATGCTTTTTTTGTGCTTAAGTATGCTGAAAA
>CAYQYH010000015.1:0-13582 GCA_964421735.1 uncultured Candidatus Saccharibacteria bacterium
TCCCAAGATAAAACCATAAGTTGTACACAAGGAGCTATGATGAAAATTCTAAATTCTGAGATATTAAATATTGCAAAGGAAAAGTACAAAAGCATACCAGAGCCCTTTAGGAAAGAGTCTCTCTACAATGCTAAATACATTAAGCTTTGGTCTGTTATTAAGAAGTACTACTATACTAAACTAATACCTTTTACAAGTATTACTTTAGGAAGAACACTTATTGTTTTGTTTAGGTTTTTAGGTTTAATAAAAAAACAAGCTTCTGGAAACAGTATAGATTTAATCCAAATAAAAAAAATGGGCAATATTCAAGCCAATCTTTTGCTAAACCAGTTAGATAAGGTAGAAAAGATTAATGAACACAGACAAAAGGTAGTAAATATTTATAACCACAACCTAAAAGAAGTGTTTACCTTCAATTCCAGTAACAAAATTCTTTTAAGATATCCTTTACTTATTTCTAACAGAAAGGAAATTAAAAAGAAGTTGTTAGAAGAAAAAGTTATAATAGGAAATTGGTATAGTTCTCCTGTACATCCCCTGTCTAAGAACGAGGAACTGGAAAAGGTCTATTACAGAGATAATCCTTGTCCTATAGCTTCTAAGGTAGGAAAACATGTTTTAAACTTGCCTGTAAATATTGAGGTTTCTGAAAAAGAGGCTATGAAGATAGTTGAAATAGTTAATAATTTTGCAATACCCTTTAATATTTAATAGCATATACATATGACTCTTAGCTTTAAAAATATAGAAGATGATCAACAGTGGGATAAATTAGTTCAAAGTTTACCTAGTTACTCATTCTTAAACAGTAGTGCAAGGTATAGATACAGCGAAGAGACAGGGAAGAAAGTTTTTAGGAGAGCAATATTTAAAAATGAAGAATTTCTAGGAATAATAACTTGTTCTGTAGGGAAATCTAAGATATTTGGTAATTTCTTAGAATGTAAACACTCTCCTTTGTTGCGAGAGAGTAAGGAGGACTATTGGGAAGAAGTTTTTACATTTGTTAAAAATATTGCTAAAGAGAACTCCTGTTTTATGTTAAGGTTTGCTCCTTTGTACTTAGAAAATAACACACTTCTTTCTTTTTATAACACTCATTCCTTTAAACTTGCTCCTATACACAATGTTGATGCTCTTATTTCTCAACATATTGACTTGCAAAAGGATATGGAGAGCTTACGAAGAGATATGAGTAAGACAAAAAGGAATCTTTTAAACAGATTGTTTGACAACGAAGATGTTAAAGTTAAGGTTTTCGATGACACCTCCCAGTTTTATGTATTTAAGAATTTACATCAGCAGACAGTAGAGTTGAAGGGTTATACAGAAAAATCTGTGTCTTTGCTTCTTAAAGAATTAGAAGACCAGATTAAAAAGGGTATGTGTTACATGTTGGTAGGTTATTACAAAGATAAACCAATTGGAGTGTGGCAGTGCTCTGTGTATGGAAAGAATATGCACTTGTATCAGGCTGCTACAGACACTAAATTTAGAGAGAAAAACATAAATATTACATATCTTCTTTTCTGGGAGAGTGCTAAGTTAGGAAAGAAATTGGGTTGTAAAACGTTTGACTTATTCGGGGGTGTAGTCCCTGAAGGGTATGAAGATGAAAAACATCCTTGGTCTGGAATAGGGGCGTTTAAAGAGAGTTTAGGAGGTAAGAAGGTTACATATATGCACAGTCGAGATTATCCTATGAACAGGTTAAAATACACAGCATACTATTATTATTCCTGGATAAGAACAACCTTAAAAGGATACACTATTAAATGGTAGGTTAGGAAACTATTTTACAATCGTAAGGACATACAAAAGTATTTTTAAGGGTACAATTAATCTAGTTTTACCAACTACTTCCACCTCCGCCTCCAAATCCTCCGCCACTACTTCCACCACTAAACCCACTACCTCCAGACCCACCATGACTAGATCTAAACCCTCCCGCACTATTTGGAGCAACAGATTTTGTTTTTACATTTTTACTAACACGAGCAATAGAGGAGGCTAGTACATACGTGTTAAAGGAACTAACATCACCCTCATACCATGATGGAGGTTCTTTGTAGATGTCCTTAAATTCACCTGCCCATTTCTTCTCTAAGCCAAATATAATTGCATAGGGAAGAAGCTTTTCAAACACCCCTCTAAATTTCTCAGGATCATTATGGAACTCTATTCTGTGTTTTTCGGCAGTGTCAATATACATTTTAAGTCCCTTTAGTTCATAATACATTTGATTACCTTTCTTACCTCTAAGATCTACTTTAGAGAAAAATATTAGTGAGAGAATAGAAGAAAGAATAAGACCAATACTCCAACCACTTGCAGCCATATCCGCAAGATGACCGATGGTCATAAAAGAGAAAAATAGTCCGCCAAATCCTAACAAAGACAGGGTTGTTTTTAATTTCTTCCTTTTTTTACTGAAATACTTTTTCTCATACATTATATTCTCTAACTGAGTCCCCAAACTCTTGACTGTCTGGTAGAAATCAGAAGGAATCTTTTTAGAATTAACAGAGTCTTTCCCTTTGAATAAACCAGAATAAAGACTCTCTACGGTTGCTACTTTTATTTCCTTTTCTACATTATCCTTTGCTAAGACATATTTATTCTTCTTCTCTTGCTTTATTTTAATATGTCCATCTATAGCAAGTTGGATAATTTGAGCTGTAATATCTTTATTGTCAAGTTTGGCCCTATAAACGTATCCAGCAAGTAGTGGATACAAATCTTTTTCTGGTTCATAGTGGGGGAATATTGTAATTTTCTTATTTTTACCCTTCTTCTTTAAAATTGAGAGCAAAAAGACAAACACAGGTACAGGAAGTAATAGACCTATATTGCTAAGCAGAAACGCTATTCTCTGTCTTCCTGTAGTGTCTTTTAAGGTGCCCTTTGGCATCTTAAGAACAACTGTATACCCCTCAAACTTGTCTAACTCTTCATCAACAGAAAGAACAACCTTGTTTTCAGAAACATTATCAAAAGAACAATTAGAATCAGTCGAGTCTAATGCTCCAGTAAAACAAAGCTTGTCAGTAATTTCTCCTGGGACTTTTATATTTGCATACGCTTCTTTTATTGGAACATTCCATCCGGTTCCTGTTACATTTAGATACAGTTCATCATAATCATCGAAGTAGTTAATAGCGTTTCTTAAAGTGTATTCAATAACATAAACGTACTCTCCCTGAATTGTGACATCAGGATTCCCTATTTTTAATACTACATAGCCACTTTCATTACTTCTTTCGTATTCAGAATATTTGGTTTCCGGCTGATCCTTTTTGTAATAAGAGACTTCATCAAGAATGAGTGTGGTAGGTCTTTTAAGTCCTGCTTGTACTTTGTAATCTACAGGTATCTCTCGAATAATACCGCGTCTTGCAATAGGGAAAAAATAATGAATCTCTTCTGTAATTAAAATATCTGTGTCTTCTTTTAATTCAATATCATTCTTGAAAAGAGTAATTTGTTCCTCCGTGAGAGTATCCTCTTGAGCATGTGTACTAACAGTAAAAAAGCTTATTAATACGAAGACAGCTAAGAGAAAACTTTTTAATATTCTCTTCATATATATAATTTCCTCTAGAACTTTATGTCAACATTCTTTTTCTCTTCCTCAGTTGCCTCAAAGAAAGGCACTCTAGAGAACCCAAACATTCCTGATAAGAGATTATTTGGAAATACGGCAATCATAGAATTAAAGTCGCGAGCAGCACCATTGTAAAACCTTCTAGATTTTTGAATATTGTTTTCTAGATCTTCCAAACTCCTTTGTAACTGTTGAAAGTTACTGTTTGCTTTAAGCTCTGGATAATTCTCAGCTACCGCTATTATTCTAGATAAGGCCTTAGAAAGCTCCCCCTCTATTTCCATCTTCTCCTCAAGAGAACCAGAAGACATAGCTTTCGCTCTCATCTCTGTTATCTTCTTAAAGGTGTCTTGCTCATGTTTTGCATACCCTTTAACAATCTCTACAAGGTTAGGGATCATGTCATATCTTTGTTTAAGGAATGTCTCAATGTCGGAAGATGCTTCCTCTACTAGAACCTTTTGCTTAGCTAATTTGTTATACAGTCCAACTAACACCACTGCCATAAGGACTAGCGCAATAATTGCATATACCATAATTATTTAGAATTATAAAATTATTACCTACATTCTAGAAGGTTTTAGAATAATTTGCAATAAAAGAATTGCAGTTTAAGAGATCTCCCATACAAAAAATTTTCAGTTTAAGAACCTCTTTAAATACAGCTCTTTTATTTTCTCTTGACAAGTAAAATTAATTATAGGTATTCTAAATGGGTTAAAAGGTCGCGGAATTAATTTTGTAGATAAATACAAAAGCAAAAAATACCGTGCAAGCAAAAAACTCTTTAAAATTCAATTATCGTTCTTGTTCCTAAGTAGAGGTGTCAATTAGACACCTTTTTTTATAAAGCTGAAAATATGGATGAACTAGAAAACCGAAGGGAAAGTCAAATAAGTATAGAAAAGGCTAAAATTTCTCCACGTTATGGGAATTGGTATGAAGCAACTCCAGAAGATTCACAAATGGAGCTTAGAATACGCGCTCTTAGGGATGAGATATTTGGAGGGGTAATAACTTCAAGTGGTAGAGTTCTAACAGAAGTTTTGGTAACCGCAGAAGAACTTGCTGAGCAAGGAAAACACACCTTTACCCAAAAAGATGTGACAGAATACGAGTCTAAAGATGCTGTCAAGAAGAGAAAAAGAACATTAGATAAGGGGTCTTTATTCGAACCCAAAGTTATTATAAAAGACATCCTTTCACCTTCCCAACGAGAGGATCGTGAAGAAGGATTAAATAGGTCTTCTTATGGAAAAAAACTAGAACGTGATGTCATAAAAAAACTTGTAACTGCAGGTTTATCCCCTATAGAAGCCCTAAGCCTCTATGGGAAAGTAGTTCAACTTGCTAATGGAGAGGAGTGGGTTAGCCCAGAAGAATGGGAGGGACCAAATAGGCTGGAGATTGAAGAAGTGGAAACACAAATAGCAGAACGAATGGCGTGTATATTAGACCTTGATCTCGATGAGTTAGTAAAGTACAGTCATAGGGTAAAGAAAATAAATGCGAGTGCCCCTACATATATAAATACTCACTACCAACACAGTGTACCCCACTCACAAGGAGGTCTTTCACAGCGACCAATTGCGATTGCATCCCACTGGTTCGAACATACTATCCAAGCAAATGATGCAGAAGAAGCACTTCTTATACTGCTTAGCAAAAGAGAGCTTGGAGAATACTCAGATGATAAGACTTTTAACAGACTTCTTGAACTAACTTTCCTTGCATATCACACAAACTCCCTAGCAGCAGAGCTTTTAAGAAGCTCCATACCTCTTTCTCCAAGTCTCTCAACTAAATATATTAGAGAGAAAAGAGCAGAGGTTTGTAATAATGCAAAGGAAATTCTTAACAAAAGCACCCAATTAGATACAGATGGACATCTAAGCATACTCTCAGAAGAGGACATGAACAACATATCTTCTCTAGCAGAAAAAATAGAAGCAAATAGGGGGACTCTAGAAGAAGAGGGAGAGGGAGAAGACGGTGAGAACATTAAGAAAGAGGAAGAAATACTCAGTCCAGAAGAAGCTACCGCTCTTGAAAAGTTAGAAATTGCGGTTGAACTAATAGATAGAGATACCGCGGTAAACAAGCTTAAAGTATCTTTAGATATGCTTAAAAGAATTGACAAAGAAACCCTAAAAGAAGAGGAGTTAGAGAGTATAAGAAGACTAATTAAAAGACTTGAAAATGGTTGGAGTGCTCTCTATTTACACAACCTTCAAGATGATGAATACAAAGCTCTTATTTCTTTGCAAGATACCCTAGAAGAGGACATTTTAATAAATATCGCTGTTCCAACTAAAATAAAAAATATTAGACCAGCTTGGAGATACCGCTTAGATTTAGAGGTAATGGGAGACATTCTCGTAAGCCCATACGACGATAAAGGATTAGAGTTAAGAATGCTACTGGATATTCTACAGGAACCAGTATTTAACCGAGTTTTCCAGACAGGAGCTCCCCCAAGAAGAGGAACTTTTACCCAAGAGCAATCTCTTGATCCGTTTCTTTCTGACAAAATATATGGAGATCTAAGACATGTAGACCTTTTAGAAGGTATTGTAGCAAACAGTGCTCTAAATGAATATTACAAAAGCTTTGGAATAGAAAACAAGGCTGAATTTATGAGAGTAATGTTTCCAGAAAAAGAACAAGAACAACCTCCTAGTACTCTTCAAAATGTAGACAAAGCAGCTCAACTTGTATACGAAGCTATAACAGAAAATAGAAACATTGCCACTATAGGAGACTGTGACCAAGATGGTTTCTTTGCCTCCATAAACTGGAGGTGGGTGCTTGAACACGTCGGTGTTGAGAATATAGAACAGAAGTTTAATACAAGACTTGAAGGCCATGCTGTTCAGCCTGTTGACATTCTTAACTTAGCTCTAACAGGTAGTGATTTAATAATAGTTAATGACACAGGATCTAGTGAACAGGATATAAACACTTTCTCTCTAATGAAAAACGGAGTAAAGAGCATAGAAGACATAGTCTTCTTCAGAGATAACATTGAATACATCAATGGTTTTAAAAAATTCTCCAAAAATGAGAAGACACAAATTAAAAGTAAACTTACTCGGTTTATCAACACACATGAAGAGGGAGAAGATGTAGACATTCAAGAGCTACTAGATACTGAGTTTACAACGGGGAGATTAATTAAAATCCCTGTAGATGAGGTTTTAGACAAGACATTAAATTCACAAGGTTTAACAGAAGAAATTTCAGAAGACCTTCTGGATAAAACGGTTGAAATTAAAGAATATAAGAGATTAGAAGAATTCGAAGCACTGCTTAGATTTGTAGAAGGTTTTAAAGACTTAAAGATAATCGTTTGTGATCACCACACGCCTTCAATAGCAGCTACAAAATATTTTAAGAACAATACCGATGCAATAATGGTAAACCCTGAATGGGTACGGGAGGGATACGAAGACACCTTTATTGCAGAAATGACACAAGCTCTCATTCCGGATGAAAATGGAGATGTAGATATACATAAAGTGAATGAAGTTCAAAGAAAATATATTTGTTATCCTGAATCTAATATAGTAGGTACAGTAACTGCTGGAAAGATAATGAAGCGTACCTTACAACTACTAACAGACAATGAAATAGTTAGAGCCAAAGAGACAGAACTCTATTCTCTAGAAAAGAAAGAGCGATTAGAAAAATATAGAGAATTGGCTAAAGAAGTCTCCAACGTAACACTCTATGAAAAAGAAGAGGGTCAGGAAGGACTTCCTTCCTACTTCACATTTCAATACACAGAAAATGCAAAAGTAAAACTTTTCTTTGGAGATCTTTGGTTAGAGAGTAATTCAATAGAGAAAATAGAGACTCGAATAACACATGTTATCAATTCTATGGCTGCAAGACTCAAGGAAATTAGCAAGGTAGAAGATAACAAAGAACAAATAGAATTACTCAATGATATAGAGAGAAAATGGCAAGTCACTATCCCCAACAAGGAAGAATTTTTACATTCAGTTCTTAACCCCCCCTTCGCGTTTTCTGAAAATAACACAACTAATGAAAGACGACGAATTAGAAGAGCTATTGAAAAAGTACAAACCTCTTTTAACGACAGAATAGAAGAATTACAGAAAAAGAAACGTTTAACAAAAGGGGAACTAAGGTTTTATCTTGAATACGCAGGACAATTGCCTAAATCATTCTTTACCCTGTCTAGACATGAGAAAAAAGAATACATGATCCCACACTTACTCAACATATGTGAAAACATAGAACAGAATACTCAGGTAGAAGCAAACGACAAAACATTTACAATTGATTTAACAGGAGAGATTTATAATATTATAGACCAAGAAGGTAATCTTAGAGATCTTAAGACTCACTTCTTTGACCTCATAGAGAAAGGCTACGAAGAAAACGGAGGGATCCCAGTTAACCCACGAACAAAGAAGATTCCGAAGCAAAGATCAAAGGTCAGATACGAAGGTAACAAGATTTGGGAAGAAACAATTAATACAATGCTAGATTCTGGAGAACTTACCCCGATGCTTCTTCGTCAGTTGAAGTCCTTCTTAGAGTATGGGCCATATGGTTTAGAATTTTTAAACCTAACCGAAGCTACTGCAACCCTGGGGGATGGAGGTTCTGTAGGTATGGAGGATGGTTCTGAAAATAGGGTTATTGTAAAAAACGGCATGGAAGCAATTGAAGCATTCGCAGATGATTACTGGGAGGCAGAGGAAGAAGAGAAAAAAAGACTTAAAAGAATACAACCAGAAATTCTCCGTCTAATTAGAACTTCACTAAGAGGCACACATATTAAATCTGTAAATTGGCATCTATCTCGTCTTTTAACACACGGTGTTTCTGCATTTGTTAACGCTATGTACAGAAGAGGTAAGGAGGAGAGATCTCAAAGAGCAAAAGAATTCTGGACAGAGGCAGCAGATTTCTGTATTCGAAGGTCTGACAATGACAACACACGCAGACATCGTTATACCCTAGTACACGCTCAAGAGACTTCCATAGAGAGAAGGGAAGAACTCTTTGAGGGTATTGTTAAGAAATTAGAAAATGACCATGGAGAACTAGAGAGACCAATAATAATTACAAAATTAGAGGGAATAAAGTATGTTGACCCTATAAAGGGAATTCGAGGTCTAATAGCGGGTCAACTTGCAGATAGATACACTAAACCCACAATGGTAATAGTTGAAGAGAAGGCTCAAGCTAATGGTAACCCAGGAAGATATAGCGTATCCTTTAGGTTACCTGCTAAGGGAAATATAGCAACAGATATGGTACAACTTCAATTAGAAATGAATCCTGTGGAGGGGGTAGAAATAAAGACACATGGAGGACATCCTGAGGCTTCTGGAGGTACATGGGAAATTACTGGTGGAATAGAAAAGATACATGAGGTTCTAGACCCCATTTTTTCCGAGTTTAAGATTGAGAATCCTAACGCTGGAGTTGTAAAGATAGAGGAAATTATTGAACAAACCCTCAATAGTTTAGAAGAAGGTGATTGGGGATATCTAAGAGAGTATGCAGAGTTTACAAACCCTTTTGATATCTCTGACATTATCGCTTCCAATATGTACAAACAAACCAATCCATATGGTGTGGATATGCCAGGTTTAGTAATGGAGTTTGAGGATTTAACAATTGTAAGTAAATCTAAGGGTCTAAAGAATGATGGGGATGAATACTGTAGTATGAAAGTTAGAGATAAGAGGGGCAATATTAAAGAGATGAGGTTGTTTAAGAATCTCGCAGATTTAGATGAGATTGAAAAAGGAGACACTGTTACATTAAGAGCGCAACCAATAATGAGGTTAAGAGCACTAGAAGAAGGAAGTCTGGAGTATCGTTGGCCCCTCCCGGGTAACCCAGAGGAGAGGTTATCTGTTCTGACAGTCATTGGTAAAAAGTCTAAACCACACCTAGACATCGATAGGTTTATCAGTGTACACGAAGGGACTTATCAATGTGATTAATTTGACCAGAAGTTAATAATTGCTGTTTTTCATCTCCTTATATATAATCTTTTCCAACAGAGATTTAACTTCATAACACATTAATAAAATGGTAGAACAAAATAAAATTTCTTTCTATGATCCAAAAGATCTTGTTTTAGGAGATAAGAGAGTTACTCTAAGATTAGCTCGAGAGGAGGATGACAAGTATGACACATTTACTCCTGGAGATTCGTTTGTTATAGATATCTCTGAAGATGAGGAGATAATTGAAGGGACAATATTGGGACACTGGAAACTACCTTTCTATTCTATCCCCGTAGAGACTCTATTCGGAGAGGGTTATGAAGTAGACATAGATCCAAAGCAGGACACGCAAGAAATGATAGGATGGTTACTTAGGCAAGAGGCAAAGAGAGACCTTAAACAGTACTATGAAGTAGAGGACAGAACCTTCTTTCATATAATTGTTTATTTACCAGAAGTAAATGTCGGGGAAGAACTTCTACAAATAAAAGGGGAAAGTATTAGAGATTGGAATAGAAGGGTGGGACATAGAGTATTCTCACATATCCAAGCGTATAATGAATTCAGTAAGTGTGATCTAATATAGGAAAATCGGGGAGACAGGACTTGAACCTGCGGCCTCTGCGTCCCAAACGCAGCGTTCTAGCCATCTGAACTACTCCCCGTTCTTCATGAACTATGGAATTCTATCATAATCTAACTAAAAAGGGGAGTGTATAAACTCCCCCTTTTAGTAAACAATAATTAATTGGGATTTAGAACATTCCCATTAACTTCAATGCCCATTCAGATACCATAGGGACATCAAATCTCTCACCTTTAGAAGCTTTAACCATCCCAACTATTATAAGAATCCACATTACAGGCCCTGCAAGTAACCATCCTATTACAGGAATGACGGCAACAACCATGCTAACAACACCAAGGATTGCAAACTGTGCACCCATATATCTTACAAATTGGTCATTTTTCTCTACAAAGAGAAGAATTAACCCGATTATAGGAAAGCAGGCTAATATTGCCATTACTTTATTTTCCTCATTAAACCTGATCTCTTCTAATGTAAACACTTTTTTGGCTTGTTTCTCTTCTGCCATAATACTAAAAGTTTTTTAATTTATATATGACTAGTATAATATCATAACTTTTTTTATGCAAGTTATATTTCTATAGGTACTTGTATACCCTAGGTCACTAGAGGTATACTAAGATATACTAATTTTAATAATAAAAATCATGGGTGGTATACTAACTAAAAAACAGGAGAAAGTTCTTAAAATTATAAGGAAAAGTTACTTAGAGAGCGGGCAAGCCCCATCTTTAGGCGAATTACAAGAGTTTCTTAACATCTCCACCAAGAGAGGGGTCGTTAATCATTTACTTGCCTTAGAGAAAAAAGGGTATATTTTACGTACTGGAGAACCTAGAGGTATACATATCGTAGATGATGACGACAAGATAGTATACGATTATTTAGTAGGTGTTCCAATTTTAGGTTATGCAAATGCAGGAACTCCTATGGTTAGTACAGAAGAGGAGAATTTAGGAGTTCTCAAAGTGGATCCTAAGCTCATAGGAAAGAAGAAGAATCTCTTTTCCCTTATTGTAAAAGGGGATTCTATGGATATGGCAGATGTGGATGGAAAAAATATTACTGAGGGAAGCTATTTAGTAGTCCATAAGGATGCAGATATTACCAATGGAGATATTGTAGTTGCTATCTTAGATAACAGCGCAACTGTTAAGAGGTTTAAGAAGGGAAAAAAGATGATAACATTATATCCCGAATCCAGTAATCCTGTTAATCAGCCAATATTCTTAGATAAGGATACTGATGTAATGTTTAATGGTAAGGTTATAAAGGTGTTAGAAAATCCTATCTAATATATACATTTTTAACATATCTTCTCATAATTTTTTTCATATCCTTTAACTCTTTTTCGCTATCTGAAATTTGTCTTGTTGGTCTAACGCTTCAAACAGGTCATCTGTATACCCAACGGGAAAGTGTGTACTGTTTGTATAGTAAGGAGCGCCAGACTTTCTTTCTCCAAGTTCATTCGCCGTTATTATTGATTTTCCAAACTTCTTTCTATCTGCTTTGGCAAATTTGTATGTTGTTCCTTCACCGGGAGTAACTTTTAAAGTAAATAAACTGTTTGTCTCTTTTTGATATTTTATTAACCTCTCTCTCACATGGTCCATTATTTCAAGAGCAAACCCTCTACCTTCTTTTGAGGTAATATCCTTCTTCTTACCTTTGAAAAAATTAATCATCGATTCGTTCATACCTAAGATACCGATAGTATTGAAGTGGTTCTTGTAATATTCTTTGAATCGCTTCTTAATGTTAGCAAGATAGAAACGAAAGTAAGCATACAGACCAGCTTCAATATATTTTTCTATGAACTTTCTTTTAAGAATTAATGACTACAGGGTTAGCTATATAGATTACAAGTACTACTATATGGTAATATTTTTATATTAAATTCTAAATTTTAATTATATGGTTATCCCCCTAGAAGATTTCCCTAGGTTAAGGGAAGAAAAATTAAAGGGAAAGACGGTAGTTGCCACTTCCGGTTTCTTTGATCCTTTACACCCAGGACATGCTTCATGTATTTGTGATTCAAAAGAGTATGGAGATATTTTAGTTGTTATTGTAAATGGTGATAATCAGTGCAAAACAAAGAAAGGAAAAGCCTTCATGCCTGCTGTAGACAGAGCTAATGTTATTGATAAGCTCAAGGGAGTAGACTATGTTGTCATGTACGATCATCCTACAAGATATGATAGTTGTGAACCGCTAGATATTATTAAGCCCAATGTTTTTACAAAAGGAGGAGATAGAGATACGAAAAAAAGAGTTCCGGAAGTTGATACTGTTCAAAAACATGGTGGAAGAGTAGAGTACAACGTAGGAGACCCGAAAATGTGGTCAAGTTCAAACTACCTTGAAGAATGGTATCAATTTAGAAAATCTCAAGAAGAAAAAAGTAAATAAACTTTCCTAATGATTACAATCAGGGCTATTTTTAAGATAACAGTAAACTGAGTTAGCTGCTACAGCCCCCTCTCCAACTGCTGTTACAACCTGTTGGAATTTGTTTGAGTTAGTTGTACAGTCACCCGCTGCCCATATACCCTCCGTACTCGTAGCTTGTTTTTCATCAACAACTACATAGTGCTTTTCATCTAATTCTATACCTAGCTTAACAGGTAATATTACATTTGGTTCAGAACCTATTTCTATAAACAAACCATCAAGTTCTAATTCCTTAGTTCCCTTGTATTCCTTACTTAGCTTCACTCTTTCTAATTTTCCATCTCCCTCTATACCAACAACAACTGTCATAAAGACAACCTCAATATTTTCTTTCTTTTCAACTTTTTCTATCCAAGCAGGCTCACCTCTTAGCTTATCTTTTCTGTAAATTATGTATACCTTCTTGGCAATATCCGAGAGCATTGTAGCCGCCATAGTAGCAGCATTACTTCCACCAACAACACCAACTGTCTTATCTTTGTACAACATTGCATCACAGGTAGCACAGTAGGAAACTCCCTTACCTAAATATTTATCTTCATCTGGGATAGCTAATTTATTTCTCTTAGTTCCGGTAGCTAGTATCACTGTCTTAGCCAAATACTCCTTTTCTGTATCTGTTAGTAACTTAAATTTACCATCCTTTTTCTTAATGTCAACTACACTCTCCATAGAAAATTCAGCTCCTTCTTCCTTTATTTGTTCGTACATTTTTTGACCCAGTTCTAAGCCTGATATGTCAGAGAGACCAGGGTAATTACACACTTTATGTGCATCTACTATGGTTCCTCCGGGCATTTTTCCAAAAACAATGTTATTTAATCTGTATCTACTAGCATAAATACTAGCACTTAGGCCTGCAGGACCTGATCCAATTATTACAAGGTCGTAGATATTGTTCATAAGTTTGTATACAAAAATATATTAACAAGG
>CAYQYH010000016.1:0-12399 GCA_964421735.1 uncultured Candidatus Saccharibacteria bacterium
ATCAAGGGGGCTTTTGATACTCTTAATCTCATAACGTTTTACACCGGTTCCGAAAAAGAGTGTAATGCGTGGAGTATTGTAGAAGGTAGTACAGTAAAAGAAGCTGCAGGAGTAATTCATACTGATCTAGAGAAGGGGTTCATTACCGCAGATGTTGTTAACCTAGAGGCTATGTTAGAGGTGGGGGGTTGGGTTAATGCAAAAGAGAAAGGTTTAGTAAAGAACCATGGAAAGGAGTATGTAGTGAAAGATGGAGATTATATAATAATTCTGGCAAACTCCAGATAGTTAAGATATGTTACCGAAGGAGTAAAAAGTGTCACACATAAGACAACATAAAAATATTTCAAAAAAGGCTTATAATTTGATATCTCCTAAAATTAATGGTTATTTTTTCCCTAAATATAAAAATATAAGAAAATATGACACAATTTTAAGTCCAGATACCATCCATGCTTTTAGATTTATAAAAGGGTATGAAAAATACAATCATCTAAACACCTTGAAACACCCTCAAGGTGTTGGTTTCGCAATCAAATTTTATGAAAAATTAGTACAATCTCTAAAAAAAAGATCACCATCTGCCCGAAATGCATCTTGGTTGTCTCATTTTATAGTTGATTCTCTTGAACCAGCGCATCTTGTTGAATGGAGAGGTCTTGGGCGAAAAGAGTCTAAAAATAAGTTGGCTTGTCATGTTTGGATCGAGAAAGCAAGTGTAAAATTGGAGGTAGACGTAAAAGATGTTGCTTGGACAAGAGGGGGAATGACATTAAGGGAGTATATTGAAGACAAGAGTTGTGAACTTAGAAACTTAAAACTTTTTGAGCTTTACCCAAAGGAAAGAGAGGAGATTTTAGATGTTTATAGAGAAAAAATAATTCCCTTGCAGATAAAGTCTGTTTCTCGGTTTTGGTATAACGCTATTCTTGAAGCTAATTGAGTATCTTAGGTGGAGTTAGGAGATTATATTGTGATATTGGCTAATAAATAGGGTAGGCCTGTCTTACTAGACCTATAGCTATGTCGAAGACATAGATCTTCTTTCGGGGTAAGGTTCTTTTAAGATCAGACCTTTAATTTAAAGGTCTGTACCCTGATTAGCCTTATTGTAGAAGTAAAATCCCTATTCCCATGGTGTTATAGGTCTAGTAAGACAGGCCTACTCCCTGATATAGTTGTTGTACAAAGTAGCTTTTTCTGCTAAAATCCATTCTCGAGATAATAATTTAAAGCATTTGAATATTAATGGCGGACAAGAAATTGAAGAATTACGAAATGATTGTGGCCCTAAAACCTCTTTTACCAGATGATTTAAGAAAAGAAATTCACAAAGAATTTGTAGACTTGGTTGAGGCAGACGAGGGTGAAATTTTAGACGTAGATGTTTGGGGTAAGAGATATCTTTCATACAAGATTAAAGGGCACAATGAAGCATATTACATAATATATGACTTTAAGGTATCTCCAGAACAGGTAGCAGAGATAAAGAGACAGATGCAACTTAAGCAAGAAATTCTTCGTTTTATGGTAGTAGAGATAGAAGATGCTAGTAGAATAGGGAAAAGTATAAAAAAGAAAGAATTGAAGATTTAATCGAAATTTAATAATTAAGGTGTATAGTTAGAGGTAAGTTAAATTATAAATATATAAAAACATGGCAGCAAGAGCATTAAATAAGGTCCTTTTGATAGGAAACTTAACAAGAGACCCAGAGATGAGATATACAAACTCTGGAGCCGCAGTAGTTACTTTTGGTTTAGCTACTAACAAATCGTGGAAAGACTCAGATGGTGAGTCACAAGAGTCCGCGGAATTTCATAACATAGTCGCATGGAATAAGCTTGCAGAGATATGTCAGCAATTACTTGCAGTTGGTATGATGGTTTACATAGAAGGGTCCCTAAAGACTAGATCTTGGGAAGGTGAGGATGGTGTTAAGAGATACAAAACTGAAATTAGGGTTGATGAAATGATTCTTCTTGACAGCAAAGGTAAGCAAGGAGCAGGTTTAGATGAAGAAGGGCAAGAGGGAGGAGAACCTTCAGAAGAAAAAGAGACAAAACCTTCTAAAGAAGATAATGTTGAAGAAGGGGAAGCTCCTGACGAGGATCCACTAGAAGAGGATTTACCATTTTAGATTAAATAATATATAGATGGTTAAGGAAGTAAGAAAGACAAAAGAAGAGGAGACAAAGGTTTCGGTAGACGAAGTTGTTGATAGCTCTAAGGTTATGGAGGAGGAAGAAGAAAGCAAACCTTCTAAAAGAAGACCTAGAAGAAGGAGAAGATTACCACAGAATCTTAAGTGTCCTTTATGTGAGGATGGTGTAAAGGATATTAATTACAAGGAGATATATCAGTTAAAGAAATATACTTCCGTTAGAGGAAAAATAATATCTACTGAAAAATCAGGAGTATGTACAAAGCATCAAAGAAGAATAACCAAAGCAATTAAAAGAGCTAGGTATATGGCATTGCTCCCTTACTCCTCGGATGAGTAAGTTCTAATAGACATTTAAATATATCAGTCATTTAAATATATCTAAGTAGTAAGTTAAAAGGGAGTTCATGCTCCCTTTTTGTTTGAAGTTCTTAAATTATTGGATTTCACTAACATCTTCCTTTATTGAAAAGGAAGATGCTTTTAAGTAATATATATAACAATGTCAAAACTGTCTTTATTAGAAAAAAACGCATACCTAAGTATTGTAATAAAAGATAACGGGATTTGGGCACACCTTGCGTATACGGATCACAATGCTGACAGGGAATATATACTCTCAGATTTTACTGATTTACACCCCCTAAGGTATAGATTGGATGATGATGTTTTTACAAAAGATTTCTGGTTCGAGTATTTCGATGACTTGGAGAAAGTCTTTAGCTGGGACCTTGTTGACAGGGTAAAGAATGCTATTTTTGCATTTCGTCATTTTAAAAACGAAGGCGACGGTATTAACGGTATTAGAGTGCAGATAGATGACAACCAGAGATTCTTTGACAAGATTTTTGCTTCCGTGAGGGATTTCTCTAAGGATGTTTCCCTTCGGGTTGTAGATGATGAGTATATGCAGAAAATCCTAGAAGGGCTAGTAGAGAAAAGCGAATATGACGACATTATGTATGTAGATATGGACTTGATGGACTTTTCGGTTTTTAGAGTGGAAAAAGTGTATGACAAAAAAAAGAAGGAAGATAAAACACGTTTCTCAAGGGCAAAAATAAGCTGGAAGAATAGTATCTCCCTAATTAACAGTATTAAGGATTCTAGATTTATAGCTTTCTTAGCAACAGACCTAGCAACAAAGGAAATGTTTAATTACTGGAGTAACTTTGTTTTCAACAGAGTGTTTTCTTCCCAAGACCCTAATCTTATAGATATTCTCAGATCTTACTGTACGATACAAAACCATTCTCTTTTTCGGGATAATAAGGAAAAACTGGAGGGATTTGGTGTTTCAGGGAAGGCAAGCTGTGTAATTGTTTCTGGGTATATTCCTCGAGTTTTGGGGAAATCTAAGAGTATGTTAACCCTGATAGATGGTTTAGAACTGAAGGGAACTTTTGATTGTTGTTGGGATTTAGATATGAAGCTTCTCTCGTATGGAAGGAGTTATATAGAGGGGGTTAATTCGACAGATATAATATTAACAGCTAGTGAGGTGCTTTCTGCTTTTACAAAGGTTGTTTTGCCTTACGGTAAGGCTTCTAAATTGTCAAAATCTTCCGATAAAGTGATATTTTCGGGAACGATAGAGTCACTGAATGAGGGTAAAAGTGAAATCTTTGCTCTTTCTTCCAAATACTCCTACATAGACATCCCTTCCCAGGAAGAGAAATTGGTAGTAGAAGGTAGTTTTAAGGGAAATTCTTTTATGTCTCCTAGTAAAGATTCAGTAATAGGGTTTGTTTCTATTCCAGATAAAAAGAGATATGAGTCTCTGCTAGTTGATGCCAGACCTAGACCAGTTGTATACGGTCCTGACAGTTACTCTAATAAATTAAAATTAGAAAGTTGGTTAGTATGATTGTAAGAAGAAAGATACTTGAGAAATATAAAGATTATAGATTTAATATCCCATACAAATCAGGAGATCAAGTTCTAGTTAAAACAGGGGATAAATTAACACAAGGTAAGGACTTAATGTCTAAAAGAGGGAGCCATATTAAACAATCTTTCTTTCTTCCTGACGAAATAGATGTTCAGGTATCTAGACTTTCAGAATATGTTAATTGCATTGATGGTGAGTTTGTTAATAAAGGAGATGTTTTAGCAGAAAAGGTAATGGCAGGGGGGTTGAATGTAAAGAAGATTGTGTCTCCAGCGCAGGGGGTTGTAGACCTCTCGAGATTAGGTAGTGGTTATCTAGACCTACTAGGGGAGGAAAGTGAAATTAGTGTAAAGAGTACGTTTGAGGGTGTGGTAGAAGGAGTAGATCCAGTAGAAGGGATAAGCGTTTTATCCCATGCCTATGCTCTTGATCTTCTTTGTATTTCCGACTCTCTTATGAGACCAGAGGGAGAAAGAAGCATATTTGGTGAGTTTGTAGTTCTTGGAAACGGAAAAGATTTGGTCTTGCACGCAGAAGACTCTAACTACCAAGACAAGATTGTTTTCGTGGGTAAGTACCTCCATACAGAGCTTCTTTACGATCTTTTTGAAAAAGGAGCACTTTTTGTTCTTACGTACTCTATGGATTATGAAGATTTTAGAAAACAAGGTCTTCCTGTAGGGGTAATAGCTGGTTTTGGAGAAATATATTCAAGCAAATCAATAATGGACCTCATATCCTCCATGAATGGTAAGTTTGTGGTAGTTGATTATGATGAGAGTCAGATGTTTTTTGTTACAGAAGATAAAAAATATATTACGAAAGAAGATCTTTTTGTTGGGTCCGCTACAGGGAGTACAGTAGTTTCTCGAGCGCTTCCTAATTATGGAATGTTGGGGAAAATACTCTCAATGGAAGAGGAAGGGGTTTATGCTAATGTAGAGTGGGAGGGTGGACAGAAGAGTATTATAAATATTGCTAGTGTGGAATTTGTGTCTCTGTAGAGTTAGAGTATAATAGAAATGTTTTACATAATTGAAAAGATAATTTAATTAAATAAGTACAGGCGTGGCTACCAGTAAAGAGAAACAAGAGAACAAGTTTAGTAAAATTTTAGGAATAGGGATACTAGTAGTCGTCGTTTTCACACTCGGTTTAGTGGTGGGAAGAAGCTTTCAGGTAGATTCCAGTGTCTTAAATTTTGGTACTTCTAAAGACCTTGAGCTGGGAATGTTTTGGAGAGTTTTAGACATTACTAGGCGAGAGTACATAGATGCGGAGGAGATGGAAGATGAGGAGTTGGTTTATGGTGCTATTAAGGGTTTAGTAGACTCTCTAGATGATCCTGCTACAGTATTTTTAACTCCGGAGGAAACAGAAGAATTTGAGTCAGCCAGTCAGGGGAAATATTTTGAAGGTATTGGTGCAGAGTTAGGTTATGATGACGGTCAAATAATAGTAGTATCCCCTCTAGAGGGTTCTCCAGCGAAGGAAGCTGGTATTAGACCTGGTGATTATATCTTGAAGGTAGATGATTATGAGTTAACCTCTGATGATACTGTTTACGATGCTGTTGCCAAGATTCGAGGAGAGGCAGGTACGGAAGTTGTTTTAACCGTGTTGCATAGTGGAGAGGATGATCCTGTGGAAATTACAATTACCAGAAGTGAAATTACAGTTCCCAGCATGTCTCTGGAATTTGTTGGTTCAAACGAAGATATTGCATATCTTAAGGTGGGGAGGTTTACAGAAACAGATTACCAAGAGTGGGTTAGGGTTTGGGATGGTAAAGTGGAGGAGATATTAGCTTCAAAGAGTACAAAAATGATCTTGGATGTTCGAGGTAACCCAGGGGGGTTTTTTGATGCCGCTATTTATGCGGGGAACGAATTTTTAGATGAAGGGTTTGTAATATCCAAGCAAAAGGATGCAAGAGGTGCAATTAAGGATTACAATTCTACTAAAAATGGAAACCTTCTTAATGTGGACTTAGTGGTTCTTGTTAATAAGGGTAGTGCTTCTGCGTCAGAAATCCTAGCAGGAGCTATTCAATATGCTGAGAGGGGAACTTTAATAGGAGAAGAAACTTTTGGAAAAGGTACAGCACAGAGAATATACGATTTAGAAGATGGATCTGTTTTACATCTAACAATTCTAAGGTGGCTACTTCCTGATGGAAGTCTCATTGAGCCTGACAATTCCGTAGTACCTGATATTGAAATTGAGTTAACAAATGATGATTTTGTTCAAGGCAATGATCCTCAATTTGATAAAGCAGTTGAGGTTTTAAGTAGATAAATTATTAAATAATAAAAATGAAAAAAAAGAAAACTGTAAAAGAACAGAAAGAGAACAGAAAACCCAACAAACAAGTCCTTATGTTTGTCGGGATAGCCCTGGTCACTTTAGGAACTTTCTTTCTTATATTCTTTGCTGGTTATTTGGGTGTAACATATTCGCCTCTAATTCGACAATATGCAGCAAACCTAGAGGAAGAGGAGGAGGTTGTCTCTGAAGAGAAGCAGTTTGTTATAACAGAGGCAGAGAGCAATGTAGTTGAGATAATTGAACAGGCAAGTCATTCTGTTGTGAGTATTGCAGTCTCGAGACTTACTCTTTCCCAAGAGGAGGGAATAACGGATCAAAGTCAAAATATTGGAACAGGATTTGTTGTTGGTGAGGATGGTGTAATTATTACTAATCAACATGTGGTTTCTGATCAGTCCGCTGATTATATGGTAGTAACCCAGGATGGAGAAGAATATGATGTTGTAGAAATTTTAAGGGATGACCTTAATGATATTGCTATTATCAAGGTAGATCTAGCGGGTGAGGAACTTAAAGCTTTGGTTTTAGGAGATTCAGATGTTCTTTTAGTGGGACAAAGCGTAGTTGCTATAGGAACACCACTTGGACAGTATGCAGGAAGTGCTACCACAGGTATTATTAGTGGGTTAGAAAGATCTGTGACAGCAAGTGCAGGATGGTTTGGTTCTACGGCAAAGACCTATGAGGATGTAATTCAGACAGATGCCGCAGTAAATCCAGGAAATTCAGGAGGGCCACTAATTGATTCTCTGGGGGAGGTTATTGGTATTAATTTTGCAACAACAGCTGGTGCGGATAACATCTCATTTGCCATTCCGATAAACCGAGTAAAAAGTAGGCTAGAGGAGTACAGGACGTACGGCAAGTTTATAAGACCATATCTAGGAGTCACATATCAGATGATTTCAGAATATGAGGCTTTATACTATGCTGATGTAGTACCAGGAGCTTTGATATTAAGGGTAGATCCAGAATCTCCTGCATACCAAGGAGGTCTAAAGAGGGGTGATATTATAATCGAATTTGGTGAGGAAGTAGTGAATAGGTCTTTAGCAGATATCATTCAAGAACATGATGTGGGGGAAGAAATAGATATTACTATTTCTAGAGAAGGGGAGAAAGAGGATTTGACAATTACCTTAGGAGAGATGGATTAAAACAAACCTCTTTTGGTCTCTAAAATCTTTAAACACCTTAATGTGTGACTTATCATCATACCTTTTGACAAGTTCTTTTAAACCGTTTAAGGTAGAGGGTTCTATTTCTATTAGGAGGGTTGTTTTGTATCTCCTTAAGGATTTCTCTTCAATCTGTTCCAAGAGCTCTCTGTAATATTTAAGCCCATCTTTTCCTCCATCTAGAGCACTTCGAGGTTCAAAGTCTATGACGCTTTTATCTAAACCCTTATACATCTCTGTTGGTACATACGGAAGGTTAGCGACTATAAAAGAGGGGCCCTTTATCTCAACATCTTTAATTAAATTTGACTTTGAAAAGGAGATTTTCTCGTTAACTTTATGTAACACACTATTTTTCTTAGCAACCCTTAAAGTCTTCAAATTTATGTCAGTGGCTAAAAATTTGATGTTGTTTCTTTTACATAAAATTTTAGCTAAAAAAATAATTATACAACCTGAGCCTGTTCCCACGTCTACAATGTATTCATAGCTATTATTCTCTTTTAGGATATTAGTGGCAATATCTATTAGCTGTTCTGTCTCTACCCTTGGTATTAAGGTGTTTTTGTTGATCATAAATTTCATTCCATGGAACTCAGATCTACCTTTAATGTATTCCCAAGGTTCGTTCTTTTCTATCCTTTTAAGTATAGGAATAGGGGAGGTGTTTTCTTTTTTACAATATTCTTGGATTTCTTTTGATATTCTGGGAATGTCAAAGTAACCTGTTTTTTTCAGGTTTTTTTGAATTTCATATAGCTCTTTGAGATTATTCTTCACGTTCTTCTTCCTCTGTCTTTTTTAACAGTTGAGTCATGATTCCTTCCCGTACATCATTGATTACCTCTTCTAAGTCTCCGTTTAGTATCGTCTCGATATTAAACCAAGACTTCTTAATTCTATGGTCTGTTACACGATTTTGTGGGAAATTGTATGTTCTGATTTTCTCTGCCCTCATGGCAGAACCAATCATTTTGGATCTTAGATTATCCCTTTTAGAATCCTCTTCTTCTTTCTTTTTCTCGTAAAGCCTTGCTCGTAGTATCGCCATCGCTTTTTCTCTATTTTGCGCCTGATATTTAGTCTCTTGGCAACTAACTGCGATGCCAGTAGGAACATGAGTAATTCTAACTGCAGAGTCAGTTTTATTAACACACTGTCCACCTGCACCAGAAGCACGCATAACTTCAATATTTAAATCTTCAGGATTAATCTGTATGTCAACCTCTTTTGCTTCAGGTAATATTGCGACAGAGGCGGTAGACGTATGAATTCTTCCAGAAGATTCTGTGACAGGAACCCTTTGTACACGATGTACACCACTCTCGTATTTAAGATCTTTGAACACGTTCTTGCCGTCAATATGTGCAACAACCTCTTTGTAACCACCAGATTCTGAAACACTGCTTTCTACTATCTCTACAGTCCAACCTTTCTTTGAAGCATATGTCTTGTACATTCTAAATAGGTCAGCCCCAAAGAGAGAAGCCTCCTCTCCGCCTGCACCGGCTCTAATTTCTAGAATAGAAGATCTGTCATCATCTTCGCTCTCAAATCTTCTTGAAATCTTCATCTTTCTAATCTCATTGTCTAAACGAGAAATATTTTCCTCTAGTGTAGAGAGCTCTTCTTTGGCAAGCTCTGTAATTTCCGGGTCGCTCTCATTTTCTGTCATATATTGAGCATCCTTAAAGTTCTGAATCTTCTCTCTTATTTCATTGACCTTCTGGGAAAATTCAGAGTAATATGAGAGATCTTTACTTAATTGGGAAATCTTGTCGGAACTTCCTTGCAAACTTGAAAGTTTTTTTTCTAATTCTTTAACCTTCTTCTGTGCTCTGTTTTCTTTATATTTTTTTTCTAATGCAACAATATCCATAGTGGATGATATCACGTTAAATTACTTAAGGGAATTAACTATTTAGAAACTTTGGCGTTCTCTAGCATGTCTTTAAGGGTAAGAGTAGAAGAGCTTTTGTTAGCTGATGTCTTTGCCTTTTCTCTTCTTTTTGCCATTTTTTCTTTCTTGGACTTAAAGGACATCTTCTTAGCTTTTTTAACTCTCTCCTCAAATTTCTTTACAAGGTTATCTGTGTCGACGATCTTTTGCTCTCCTGTGTAAAATGGGTGGCATTCAGAGCATATCTCAATCGCGATTGAGTCTTGTTTTAAAGTTGAGCCAGTAACAAAAGAATTGCCGCATGAGCAAGTAACTTTTAAACTGTCATTGTAGTCTGGGTGTATTCCTTTCTTCATATCGAGTGTGATTATATCAGAAGGGTATGAATTAGGCAAAGCCTACGAGGCCCATAGTGACCCAAATTCGCAAGTTGTATTTATCCTAAAGAAGAAAGAGAGGCTTTGCCTTGTCTTAGATTAAAATGGTATATTATTCATATGCAATATTCTAAAAGTATTCAGAATAGAATTAGTCGCGTCCGAGGGCAAGTGGAGGGTGTTAAAAAGATGATTGCCTCAGGGGAGAGTGGTGACAAGGTAATGACTCAATTGCAAGCGAGTATTTCTTCTCTAGAGAGTCTTAAAACAGAATTAATTAAGCAGCAAATGAAGCAAACTGTGGTTGAGGATGTGAAAAAATCGCTAGGTTTAGGTGATTAAGAAAAATATTAACTGCCCCTAAAATAATTTGCTATACTTATCATACAGATATTTGTATTTTTTAGATTTTAAACAAGTAACATGAAGATAAAGAGAAGAGGATGGACTAGTTTTTTAATAGTAAGTGATGACATCTCAGTTTTAACAGATCCGTTGATGTTAAGTAAGACAGATGCTAGTTTTAGAAAGACTAAAGCAGATGTTTGTCTTTTTACAGAATACAACAAGAAGATTAAGAAGAGCATCCTAAAAGATAATAAGCTACAAAAGAAGGTAGTCCCTGACAACAGGGAAGAAATTATGGAAATTAACACTCCAGGAGAGTATGAGGTTGGTGGAATAATGATTCGCAGGGGTATCGAGGATGACTTCTTTATAATTGATGAAAAAACTACACGAGTAGTGTATATGGGTGGCACAGATAAGGATTTTGATCTGGAGGATGTTAAGGACCTCGGGGACGTTGATGTTTTAATAATTCCTGTGGGTGATGGAGTGAATTTTATGGATTTTGACAAGATAGAAAAAGTAATATCCAATACCGATCCTGCAATACTGATCCCTTGCGCTTATAAAGAGGGTGGGAGTGGGGTGAAGGATTTAAAGAGTAAGGAGGAGTTCATAAAGCACTTTGGTTTTGCTAATGTACATGAAGAGAGTTATATAACTGTAACCAAAAAGAAAGTAGAACAGGACCAACAGAGTGTTGAAGTAATATTTTTACAATAACAGAAATTAAATAATTAAAAATATGGATAAAATACCACCACAAAATATAGAGGTAGAACAGTCACTTTTAGGGTGTATGCTTGTTGACAAAGATGCAATAATATCTGTTTCCGGATGGCTCATCCCTCAACATTTTTATGATGACAGACATGTTCAAATATATTCCAACATATTAGATCTTTTTAATGAAGGACTTCCTGTAGATTTAATTACGTTAACAGATAAGCTTAAGAAGCAAAAGCAACTTTCCAAAGTAGGTGGTAGGGCATATATTGCAGATTTAGCTACTATGGTTGCAACTTCTGCAAATGCAGAGGAGTACGGGCAAATTATTAAGGAAAGTGCTACTAGAAGAGGTTTAATCTCTGCAGCTCGAATTATAACGGAGATGGCGTACAAGGAGACAATAGGAATAGACGAGGTGATTGATAAGTCTGAGAGGCAGGTTTTTGATGTTGCTCAAAGTGGAACGAGAACAAACTTTGTACATATAAAGGACTTACTTAAAGATGCTTATGAAAGAGCAGAAAGAGCAGATAAAGACGAAGCATATTTAGGTATTTCTACTGGGTTTAAGGATTTGGATGACCTTTTAGGTGGATTTCAAAAGTCTGACCTCATTATCTTAGCAGCAAGACCGTCTGTAGGGAAAACTGCTCTAGCACTTGACATGATGAGGCATGCGGCGTTGGTAGAGGATAAAACAGTTGCTTTCTTTTCTCTTGAGATGTCTAAAACACAGATTATGGACAGACTTCTTGGTATGCAGTCAGGGATTCCTTTCTGGGAGATTAGGACAGGAAGATTAAGTGACAAAAAGTTTGTAAAATTGGCAGATACAATGGGAGAGTTGGCAGATGGAAATATTTTCATAGATGACCAAGCAGGTCAACATATTAATGCTCTAAGGACGAAGGCTAGGAGATTAGCGCTTGAGAGGGGTTTGGACATTATTTTTGTCGACTATCTCCAACTGATGCATGGTAATAGTAAAGAGAGTAGGAATCTTGAGGTAGGAGAGATATCACAGGGTTTGAAGAATATTGCTAAAGAGCTAGAAATTCCAGTAGTAGGTCTTTCTCAGCTTTCTAGGGCTATCGAGAAGAGACAGAGCAGAAGACCACAATTGTCAGATCTTAGGGAGTCAGGATCAATAGAGCAGGATGCTGATGTTGTTATGTTTATAGACAGGGAGGAGATATGGGATCCAGAGACAGAGGACAAGGGTACAGGGGAGTTAATTATAGCAAAACATAGAAATGGACCAACGGGCTATGTGAAGTTGGCCTTTGTTAATGAGATTGCTAGTTTTAGAAATTTATACAAGAAATAGCTAACACCCTACCTTTTAATCACTTTTTTGAGTATAATAGCACCAGTACCACGGTCGGGTGGTGGAACTGGCAGACACGCGGGACTCAAAATCCCGTGCTAGCAATAGCATGAGGGTTCAACTCCCTCCTCGACCATATTACAAATTATTTAATAAA
>CAYQYH010000017.1:0-7967 GCA_964421735.1 uncultured Candidatus Saccharibacteria bacterium
AGAGGAATTAATCTCTGTGCAATTACAGCTTCTAGAGTATTAGCTACCTGAGTTCTTACCTGCTGTTGTTGGTTTTCTGGAAATACATCTATTATCCTATCTAAGGTTTGAGAAGCACTATTGGTATGTAACGTTGCAAACACTAAGTGACCTGTTTCCGCAAGGGTAATAGCTGAAGCTATTGTCTCAAAATCCCTCATCTCACCAACCAATATGACATCAGGGTCTTGTCTTAAGGCACTTCTAAGAGCAATATTCCAAGAGTGTGTATCATCATTCATCTCTCTTTGATCTATTAAAGCCCTTTTACCTTCAAAAACATACTCAATTGGATCCTCTATGGTTACGATATGACAAAACCTTGATCTATTAATAGCCTCTAAGATTGCAGCAATGGTAGTACTCTTCCCATGACCAGTAGGACCAGTAACTAAGATAAGGCCCTGTTTTAATTTCGCAAATTGATGATACATTTGAGGAAGCATAAGTTCTTCAATCGTTTTAACTCTAGAAGGAATTAACCTGAATGCCGCTGACAGATTCCTCATCGCGTAGTATGCATTTATTCTAAATCTAGCATTCATTGCACCTTCATAAGTATAAGCAAAGTCTATCTCCCTATTAACTTCTAAAAGCTCTTTTCTCTCGTCTGACAAAACAGAGAATATAAGGTTTTCCGTATCTTCTGGACTAAGTAGTTTCTCATCTAAATTAATAAGTTGTCCATCTACACGAAGAACTGGAGGATATCCAACAGCAATATGAAGGTCTGACGCATTTCTATTTATAGCTTCCGACAGAAGCTTGTGCATTGTAAGTTCTCCTTCTTCCTCTAAAGGTTCGTTAGAAACTTTTAAACTACCATCTTTCTCAATACTCTCCTGGGGTAGGGGAGTACCTTGACTTTGAGGCTTTAAAGGACTCTTCTCTTGTGCTTTTTGCGCGACTTGCTTATCGCCCCCCTCTTGAGGAGAATTTATCTGAACCTCCTTTTTCTCTTGCACAGGTTTGGGTTTGCTAGGTTCAGGCATAATATTATCCAAAGTCTCATTGAATTTTGGTAAATTAGGAGGCAATGGAGCAAAGCCCTCTTCAGGTGGAGGAGTTCCCTGGGTAGAAATGATTGCTGTATCACTTGTAGATAACTTCTTATCCATACCTGAGAGAGGTTTAGGTTCCTGTACGTAACTCTCTTGTTTTTGTGAATCTTCCTTCTTAACCTGTTGCTCATTCATCTCTTTAGTTTCTTCTGGCTTCTGAGCCTCTTTGGCCGGCTGTGATGAAGCAGAAGAATTTTGTTCTTCTATCAATTTATTGAGATTCTGTTTTAATTCTGACAACTTTGTATCATCTGACGTAGGTTGAGCTTGTGCTTGACTAGCACTAGTCGGTTGACCTTGAGCATTTGCTGAGAAATCTGGATAAGAAAACTGAGCATTATTATTTTGGGCAGTATTTTGTTCCATACGTTATATAATACCAAAAATTTATTCTTTTGAAACCCTCAGAACTTCTTCCAATGTGGTTATTCCTTCTAAGGCCTTCAAATAACCATCCTGAATCATCGTTAACATCCCATTTTTTATACCTGCTTCTCTTAACTGTGCATCTGTTACATCCTCCATTATCATCCTACTTATATTCTCACTAAGATCAAGGACCTCAAAAATACCAACTCTTCCAGAGTATCCAGAACCCCCACATTTATCACAACCAGCACCTTTGTAAAGATATACTACTGGATTTCCATCGGGTCCAATCTCAGGAGCCCTCATGGTCGAAGAAGTCTCTTCGTCTTCAAGATGCTTAGCAGAGGCAACTCTCTTAAGATATGGGACGAGGTCAAATCCCTTCATAGACTCCATAGTTTCTTTAATGTTGGCAACTACTTCCGGTGGAGCAGGGTATGCTTCGATACAGTGTGGACATATTCTCCTAGGCAATCTTTGAGCAACTACACAACGAACCGTCGAAGCAAGAAGATATGGTTCTATACCCATATCCAAAAGCCTAGGTATAGCTGCTGGTGCACTGTTTGTGTGTAAAGTAGCCATAACCAAGTGACCTGTAAGGGAAGCTTGAACAGCAAGCTGAGCAGTTTCCTCATCTCTAATCTCTCCTACCATAACTATATCTGGGTCCTGTCTTAAAACAGATCTTAAACCATTAGCAAACGTCAAACCAACATCTGGATTAATTTGTATCTGTGTAACTCCAGGAATTCTAATTTCTACTGGATTTTCTAAAGAGATTATATTAACCTTCGGATCATTAATCTTAATGAGAGAACAAGCTAAAGTCCTAGTCTTACCACTTCCAGTAGGACCAGTTACAAGAACAATACCATTAGTAACACTAAGAGTATCAACAAAAACCTTATATGCATTCCCCCTTAAACCCGTTGTTTCCAACTGAATATCTGTCGCCTCAGATTCCAACAACCTCATTACAACCTTCTCCCCATATATTGTAGGCATAACAGAAACACGAAGATCTATCTTTGTATCCCCTATCTTTATTGGAAACCTACCATCTTGAGGTAGTCTCCTTTCATCTATTTTGAGATTCGCCAAAATCTTAATCCTAGAAACTATAGCGGGAGCTAAATTCTTAGGCAAAGTCAACCTCTCAGTCATTACACCATGGATTCTGAATCGCACTCGGATTCTTTTCTCCATAGGTTCAATATGTATATCTGAGGATTTTGAAGTAACAGCATACTGCAACATAGAGTTAACTATCCTCGCTACAGGAGCAGAAGAAAGATCTGTTGTGGAGAAAAAGTTAGGATCTTCACTAATCTCTGTTACCGGGACATCAACATGCTCCAGTGCTTTTGTAACCTCAGAACTCATTGTCTCCCCAATCCTTCTCTCAAGAATAGAGTCAATACCCGCCCGGGTTGCAATATATACCTGCAATTTCGTTCCAGGAGGATATCTCCTCTGAAGAGCCTGAGTAGCCTGCACATCAAAAGGATCCTCCATAGCTATTTTTACAAAATCCTTTCCTCTCTCAAAAGGAACAGCTCTATGTTTATCTAAATCATCTATACTTACCTCCGCAATTATACTCTCACTAATGGACATAGACTGAAGGTCTACAAATGGGATTCCAAATATTTCAGACTTTGCTTTGGCTATCTCAATTTCTTCTACAAAACCTAGTTCCCTAATGATAGCCTCTTCAGTTTTTTGAGTACGACTTCTCTCAACGAGAACTTTCCTCGAACTCTCCTCATCTATTAAGCCTTTTTTTTGAAGGTGTCTTAGCAAAGACGTTCCTGCAGCCATTGAGCAGTTTTTCCTAACATGTTATTCTCCTTTCAGTTTATTCTAATCCTTAAAAGTAGTCAACTAAAACAACAAGAACTACTCTTAGCATGTGTGGTAGAATTCAATATCTATGACATACATAATTACAAATAAAAACAAAAGTTCCCAAAAAGAGCAGTTAAAAATCTTACTCAAGAGAATATTTAACAAAGACCTTAGAGAATCTCCTGACATACATGTACTAAACCCTAAGGATCAAAATAGCGTAGGGATAGAAGAAATAAAAGAATTCCAAAAAGCAATGCGTTACAAACCTTTTCAAGAAAAAAAACAGGTTGGTGTAATACTAGAATCAGAAAAGTTAACAACACAAGCTCAAAATGCGCTTCTTAAGACCTTGGAAGAAAGATCAGAAACCTCAATTTACATTCTTTGCGTAGACAACGAGAGAAATTTACTACCTACAATTAAGTCTCGAGGCATTGTCATCTATTCCACCTCACAAACAGAAAAACCCTTAGAGGAGGAAGAGAATCTAAGTGATTTCTTTAAACTAAATCCCCTAGAACAATTTAACCTCGTTGAAGAGTATTCAAAAGATAAAGACTCCTGCATGACCTTCATAAACATCCTAGAGGAGAACTTCCGAAACAGACTTGAATTAGATATAAAAAATGGTAACATTGATAGTTCTCAAAAGAACCTGGCCTTTCTTAAAACAGTACAAGAATGCAGGGAGAAAATATCTGCAAACTGTAACAGAAGGCTTACTTTGGAAGCCATGGTTGTACAGCTTAATGCTTAACATTAAGGCAGAAATCATGTAAAATGTATAGTTCAAGAACAAGACATTTAAATTACACAAGCTAGGTAGAATATGGCCGAAAAATCCCAATACAAAGTATCTGACATTCAGGTTTTAAAAGGACTGGAAGCAGTACGGAAAAGACCTGCTATGTACATAGGTTCAACCGGTAAAGATGGTCTTCATCAAATATTTACAGAAATCTTAGATAACTCCGTAGATGAAGCAATCGCAGAATACTGCACAAATATTTGGGTAATTCTTAACAAAGATGGCTCCATAACCGTTAGAGATAATGGTAGAGGAATACCAGTAGACAAGCATCCACAAACAAAGGTCTCCACTTTAGAAACAGTCATGACCAATCTTCATGCAGGAGGTAAATTTGAAAAGGGTGCTTACAAAGTATCTGGTGGTTTACACGGAATAGGAATGAAGTGTACTAATGCTCTTTCTGAGTGGATGCAAACTACTGTTCACTTTGAAGGAGGAATATATACTCAGAGATATGAGAAGGGTATTCCCATCGAACCTGTTAAGAAAATAGGGGACACCAACGAGACTGCAACAGAGCACACATTTAAACCAGATCCTACAATATTTACTGAAACAAATTTTGATTTTAATGCAATAATTAAAAAATGTAGACAACACGCATACTTAACAGCAGGGCTAAGAATATCTGTAATAGATAAAAAAGAAAAAGAAGAAAAGCAGTACGACCTGTACTTTGAGGATGGTATAAAATCGTACGTTCAATTTCTAAACTTAGACAGTAAGACAATAGGGGAGGAACCTTTTTACATCAACAAAGTGGACGAGGATGTCGTTGTAGAAGTTGCTTTACAATATACAGACTCTATGGATGAAGACGTAAGGTGTTACACAAATAATATTGTTAACCCAGAGGGTGGTACACACTTAGCTGGTTTTAGAACTGCCATAACTAGCGCTCTTAATACATATGCTCAAGAAGAAGAAATGCTAAAGGGAGTAGAAGGAAATCTAAGTGGAGATGATGCTAGAGAAGGGTTAACTGCCATCGTCTCTGTGAAAGTTGCAGATCCTCAGTTTGAAGGACAAACAAAGATTAAATTAAATAACCCAGAGGTAAGAGGTATTGTAGCAAGAGTATTAAGAGATGAGCTTTTAACATATTTTAAAGAAAACCCTAAAGAGGCAAAGGATATTATTGGAAAAGCTGTATTGGCTAATAAAGCGAAAGCTGCAGCTAAGGCGGCTAGAGATGCAGTAATAAGAAAGAGTGCTTTAGAATCTACTTCTTTACCAGGAAAATTGTCTGACTGTTCAAGTAATAATCCTTCTGAGAGCGAATTGTTCATAGTTGAGGGAGATTCTGCTGGTGGGTGCTTTTCTGGTGACACCAAAGTTGCATTAGTTGATGGAAGGTCTCTTAGTTTTCTAGAGTTAATAGAAGAACAAAAGCTAGGGAAAATAAATTACTGCTATACAGTTTCTGAAAATGGGGAAATTGCCATCTCAGAGATACAGAATGTAAGAAGAACTAAACAAAATACGAGGGTTGTTAAGATCACTTTAGACAATAAGAAAGAAATTGTTTGTACTCCAGATCATAAGTTTATGTTGAGAAACGGCTCTTACAAGCAAGCAAAGAATCTAACCTCTAAAGACTCTTTAATGCCACTTAACAGGAAGCTTTCAGAGAGAAAAGGAAAGATTACAATCAAAGGATATGAAATGGTATTTAATCCCTCAAACTCACGATGGATCTTCACACATCTATTATCCGATAAGTATAATCTAGAAAAAAATAAGTATTCCAAAAACTCTGGCTCCCACAAACATCATATAGATTTCAACAAATTAAATAATAGACCAGACAACATAGTACGGTTAGGTAAAGAAGAGCATTTAAAACTTCACCAAGAGCACATATCTAAGACATGCCACAACGAAGAAGTTTTTGAGAAATTAAGAGTTTTAAAAAAGACTCCCGAGTTTAGAGAAAAAATGAGACAAACTATGTTGAAACCCAAGACTCGCAAACTTTTAAGCCGCAATGCTAAAAAACAATGGGAAAATGAAGAGTACAAACAGTATATGCTAGAAAAATTCCTTGCTTTCTATTACACAAATGAAGAGTATCGAGAAGAAAGTCAAAAAAGATTAAATAAAGCTCAAAGAGATTACTGGGCTAATGAAAAAAATAGGATAAAACAGTCAAACCGTGTTTCTAAATACTTTGAAGCTCACCCCGAATTAAAGAATGAATTGTCAAAGTTAGCGAAGGAGCAATGGAGTGACCCAGAGTTACTTAAATGGAGATCTGAACAAACAAAAGCTCAATGGACTGACGAGTTTAGAGCAAAAAGAAAGAAAGCATATAACAAAACATATCTGGAAAAGGGGCTTAAGGTTATGAGATCCATTTATGAAGATTCTGGAGAAATATCAGTAGAAACGTATGACAAAATAAGATCAGAATCAAATGATAAAACTCTAATTAAGATGTCCACCATCTGTAATAGATTCTTCGAAGACGATTCTACCAAATTGGAAGATGCTGTAAAAAACTACAATCATAAGATAGTTTCAATTGAACACCTTAAAGAAAAGATAGATGTGTTCGATTTAGAAGTACCTCACACTCACAATTTCGCTCTACATAGCGGAATATTTGTACACAACAGTGCCAAACAGGGTAGAAATAGGCACACTCAAGCAATCCTACCTTTAAGAGGTAAGATCATGAATACTCAAAAATACAGGGTAGACAGAGTTCTCTCAAACAATGAATTCAATGATGTTACAACAGCTCTAGGAGTTGGAATAGGGGACACTCTGGACATTTCCAAATTAAGATACCACAAAGTTATAATAATGAGTGACGCTGACGTAGACGGACTACACATAACTACCTTAGTCCTTACTCTACTATTTAGATTCTTCAGACCTTTAATAGAGCAAGGCTATGTGTATGTTGCACAACCTCCTCTACATAAAGTAGAGATTGGGAAAAAGAAATACTACTTCATAAACGATGAAAAGAAGGATGCTTTTATTAAGGAAGCCAAATTAAAAGATAAGAATCCAGTAGAAAACAGATTTAAAGGGTTAGGAGAGATGAATCCAGGTCAACTGTGGGATACAACTATGGATCCTGAGAAAAGGGTACTTAAAAGGGTTGAGATTCAAGACGCAGAGGAAGCTGAAAAGACATTTGAGATGTTAATGGGTACAGAGGTACCTCCCAGAAGACGTTTTATACAGAAGTATGCTGCTAATGCTAATTTAGATATTTAAATTTTTACTTTTATTTACAATGATAGAAACGAAAATGCCTTATACAAGAGGTAAAATAGAAGATTCCCCGGGACATAACAAAGCTTACATTGAGCTTTTCAAAAAGAGATTTACCAATCTTCTTAAGGTAAAAAGTCTGGGAGAAGCTACTGAGTATTTCCCTGAAGAAAAAAGCGAGGAAGAAATGAATACTGCTCAATTAACTAAAAAGGAATTTATAACTCACTTAAGGGAACAAGCAAGAGACAATAATGATATTACCAACATAATAGATGACATTGAAATTTCATTAGAAGAAGTAAAATAATAACTACAAGTTACTAACATGACAGATAAGAATATAGACACAATCCAAGAAAGCGGAGACTTAGATGTAGATATCACCTTTAAACCAGGAGAAACAGTATCCAGATCTATAGTAGACGAAATGAAGTCCAACTACTTGGACTACTCTATGTCCGTCATAGTCTCAAGAGCACTTCCTGAAGTAAAAGATGGCCTTAAACCATCACAAAGAAGAATTCTCGTTGCAATGAACGACCTAAATCTACATCCTACTGCACACTACAGAAAGTCAGCTAAAATAGCTGGTGACACATCCG